>SKUV01000122.1 GCA_007129775.1 Paracoccaceae bacterium
GAAGATCAAGGGTGTCGGCCCCAAGCTGGAGGAAAAGCTCAACAATATGGGCGTCTGGCATTTCGCGCAGATCGCGGCGTGGACACCCGCGGAAGTCGCCTGGGTCGACGACACGCTGAACTTCCGGGGACGGATCGAACGTGACGACTGGATCGGCCAGGCAAAGATCCTGGCTGCCGGTGGAACCACCGAATTCTCCGAACGCGCGAGCAAGGGGTAAGGGGCGCACAGCCATGCGGCGATCCGACAATGACGGCAAGGCGCTGGGCACGCAGGCCCGGCTGGCGGCATCCGTCATGGCCGGCACGATGGTCCTGTGGCTCGGGGCGCAATGGCTGGGTGGCGCGCTCGGATGGGAGGCGCGGTTCGTCTTCCTGTTTGATTTCGCCGCCCTTGCCGCTTTTTTCTGGGCGCTGGTGGTGACATGGCGCCTCTGGCGGCACCGCCGCGACAACGACTGATCAGACCGAACAGACCGGCGCGGCACAAGCGCCGGCAGCCAGGGGAACCGGCATGCTGAAAGACGAAGACCGCATCTTCACGAACCTTTACGGGATGCACGACCGCACCCTTGCCGGCGCGCGCGCCCGCGGCCATTGGGACGGGACCGCAGGCATCATCGCCAAGGGCCGTGACTGGATCGTCAACGAGATGAAATCGAGCGGGCTGCGCGGGCGTGGCGGCGCGGGCTTTCCCACCGGGCTGAAATGGTCGTTCATGCCCAAGGAAAGCGACGGCCGACCCTCCTATCTGGTGGTGAATGCCGACGAATCCGAGCCCGGCACCTGCAAGGACCGCGAGATCATGCGCCACGATCCGCATACGCTGATCGAGGGCTGCCTGATTGCCAGTTTCGCCATGGGGGCGCATACCTGCTACATCTATCTGCGCGGCGAGTATATCCGCGAGCGCGAAGCGCTGCAGGCGGCCATCGACGAATGCTATGACGCGGGCCTTCTGGGCCGCGATGCCGCGGGCTCGGGCTGGGATTTCGACCTGCAACTGGCGCACGGCGCCGGGGCCTATATCTGCGGCGAGGAGACGGCGCTTCTGGAAAGCCTCGAGGGCAAGAAGGGCATGCCGCGGATGAAGCCACCCTTCCCGGCGGGCGCGGGGCTTTACGGCTGCCCCACTACGGTGAACAACGTGGAATCCATTGCCGTGGTGCCCACGATCCTGCGGCGCGGTGCGCAGTGGTTCGCAGGTTTCGGCCGCCCGAACAACGCCGGCACCAAGATTTTCGCGATCTCGGGCCATGTGAACCACCCCTGCGTGGTGGAAGAGGCGATGTCGATCTCCTTCGAGGAACTGATCGAGCGCCATTGCGGCGGAATCCGGGGCGGTTGGGACAATCTCAAGGCCGTGATCCCCGGCGGTTCGTCGGTGCCCTGCCTGCCGGCGGCCACGATCCGCGACGGCATCATGGATTTCGACTGGCTGCGCGAACACCGCTCGGGCCTCGGCACGGCGGCGGTGATCGTGATGGATCAGTCCACCGATGTGATCAAGGCGATCTGGCGGCTGGCCAAGTTCTACAAGCACGAAAGCTGCGGTCAGTGCACCCCCTGCCGCGAAGGCACCGGCTGGATGATGCGGGTGATGGAGCGGCTGGTGACGGGAGAGGCGGAGATCGAGGAAATCGACATGCTGCTCGACGTGACCAAGCAGGTGGAGGGTCACACGATCTGCGCGCTGGGTGATGCGGCGGCATGGCCGATCCAGGGCCTCATCCGACATTTCCGCGACGAGATCGAAGACCGGATCAGGCACAAGCGCACAGGCCGCGTCAGCGCGGTCGCGGCGGAATAGGGCGGCGCTGCCATGCATCTGGCCGAACTGAACATAGGCCGGCTTCTGGCCGATACCGATGATCCGCGTGTGGCCGATTTCATGGCTAATCTGGACCGGGTCAACAGGCTGGCCAAGCGGATGCCGGGCTTTGTGTGGATGATGGAAGGCTCGGGCGAGCCCGGGCGCGGCAACACCGATGTCAAGATCGGCGGCGATCCGCGTTTCGTGTCGAACCTGTCGGTCTGGGCCGATGCCGAAAGCCTCGGAACTTTCGTCTGGAAGACCCTGCACAAGCAATTCTTCGACCGCCGCGCGGAATGGTTCGAAGTGCTGGGCACGCAGCATTTCGTGATGTGGGGGGTGCCCGAGGGCCATCGCCCGACGCTGGCCGAGGCGCTGGACCGGCTGGAATACAACAAGGCCCACGGCGACAGCGATCATGCCTTTGGCTGGGGCTGGCTGAGGGCGGACAAGTCAGACAAAACGGACAAGTCGGTCGATGCGGGCAAGTCCCCGGCCGCCGCCGTGACGGAGTAGAGCAATGAGCGACCTGCGCAAGATCATCATCGACGGCATCGAACTGGAGGTTCCGCCAGCGATGACGCTGATACAGGCGGCCGAAATGGCGGGGATCGAGATACCGCGCTTTTGCTACCACGAACGGCTGTCCATCGCCGGCAATTGCCGGATGTGTCTTGTCGAGGTCGTGGGCGGCCCGCCGAAGCCGGCGGCAAGCTGCGCCATGCAGGTGCGCGACCTGCGTCCGGGCCCTGAAGGCCAGCCGCCGGTGATCAAGACCAACTCGCCCATGGTGAAAAAGGCGCGCGAGGGGGTGATGGAGTTTCTGCTCATCAACCACCCGCTCGATTGCCCGATCTGCGATCAGGGCGGCGAATGCGACCTGCAAGATCAGGCCATGGCCTACGGCGTGGATTTCAGCCGCTTCCGCGAACCCAAGCGCGCGGTGGAGGATCTCGATCTCGGGCCGCTCGTGGAAACCCACATGACGCGCTGCATCTCCTGCACCCGCTGCGTGCGCTTCACGACCGAGGTCGCGGGCGTCACCGTCATGGGCCAGACCGGGCGCGGCGAGGATGCCGAGATCACCACCTATCTGGGCAGCCTGATCGACAGCGAATTGCAGGGCAATATCATCGATCTGTGCCCCGTGGGCGCGCTGGTCTCCAAGCCCTATGCCTTTACCGCCCGGCCGTGGGAATTGAAGAAGACCGAGACCGTGGACGTGATGGACGCGCTCGGCTCCTCGATCCGGGTCGATACCAAGGGCCGCGAGGTCATGCGCATCCTGCCGCGCAACCATGACGGCACGAATGAGGAATGGATTTCGGACAAGACGCGCTTTGTCTGGGACGGTCTGCGCCGCCAGCGGCTGGACCGCCCCTACATCCGCAAGAATGGCAAGCTGCAGCCCGCTACATGGCCCGAGGCGCTGGCCGCGGCGGCGACCGCGATCAAGGGCGCCAGGAATCTCTCCGGGCTGGTGGGTGATCTGGCTCCGGTGGAAGCCGCCTTCGCGCTCAAGCTGCTGGTCGAGGGACAGGGCGGCATCGTCGAATGCCGCACCGACGGTGCGAAACTGCCGGCGGGGAACCGCAGCGGCTATGTGGGCACGGCCGCGATCGAGGATATCGACCAAGCCGACCAGATCCTTCTGATCGGCACCAACCCGCGCGTCGAGGCGCCGGTGCTGAACGCGCGTATCCGCAAGGCATGGCTGCGCGGCGCCGATGTGACGCTGGTGGGGCACCCCGTCGATCTGACCTACGAGCACACACATCTGGGCACCGACCGCGCCGCGCTGGAAACGCTGGCCGGCGGCGGCTTCGACAAGGCCAGGGACGTGCCCTCGGTCGTGATCGTCGGACAGGCCGCGTTGCGGGGCGAGGATGGCGCGGCCGTGCTGGCGGCGGCCATGAAACTGGCCGAGGCAAGCGACTCGGGCCTTATGATCCTGCACACAGCAGCGGGCCGCGTCGGCGCGATGGATGTGGGCGCGGTGGCCGAAGGCGGCATCGCTGCCGCGCTCGGGGCCGATGTGATCCTGAACCTCGGCGCCGACGAGATCGACATCCCGGCCGGCCCCACGGTGATCTATCAGGGCAGCCATGGCGACCGGGGCGCGCACCGGGCCGACATCATCCTGCCGGCCGCCGCATGGACCGAGGAATCGGGGATGTTCGTCAATACCGAGGGCCGGCCGCAACTGGCCCTGCGCGCGGGTTTCCCGCCCGGTGACGCCAAGGAAAACTGGGCCATCCTGCGCGCGCTCTCGGGCGAATTGGGCGCGGCGCTGCCCTTCGACGCGCAAAGCGCGTTGCGCGCGGCGATCCACGACGCCGTGCCGCATCTGGCCGCGACCGACGAGGTTATGGAGAACGACTGGCAGCCGCTGCCCGAGGGCAGCCTCGGGCAGGGGGATTTCGGCGCCGCCTTCGACGATTTCTATCTGACCAACCCGGTTGCCCGTGCCTCGGCCCTGATGGCCGAACTCAGCGCCGGGGCAAAGGCCCGGCGGGCCTCCGCACCGCTTGCGGCGGAATAGGTGGGCCGGGGCCGCGCATATCTGCGGGCGGTGCTGTCGGTCTGCCTCGCCAGCGGGCTGACGGCTTGCGCGAACGCTGTCAGTCAGGCCGATATCGCTGCGGCGCAGCAGCCCTTTTCGCCGGAATATCTGGGAATCGAGACGCGCAAGATGGATGGCGAACTGGTCAATTTTCGTGTGGCGATGCGTGGCGCGCGCCTGAACGAGGACGTGGCCGCCTATGCCCGATGCGCCGCAGCGCAGTATTCGCTGATCCGGGGGTATGGATTTGCGCGCCATTTGCGTACGAATGTGCACCGCGAGGGTGGAATCTGGCGCGGAGATGCTGTTTACACCATCTCGCCCGCCCTGCCGCGCGGGCTGCGCACCATCGACGCGGAAGTGACGGTGGCGGATTGTCAGGAACAGGGCATACCGACGGTATGACGGTGGTTGAGGGCGTGACGCGGGATGGCTGAGTTTCTCGGAACGGGCGCGGGCATGGCGCTGATCATGGCGGTTCAGGGCCTGATGGTCATCGCCTTCGTCATGATTTCGCTGTTGTTTCTCGTCTATGCCGACCGCAAGGTCTGGGCGGCGGTGCAGATGCGGCGCGGGCCGAATGTGGTCGGGCCCTTTGGCCTGCTGCAGACGGTGGCCGATGCGCTGAAATTCGTCGTCAAGGAGGTGGTGATTCCCGCCGGGGTGGACCGGCCGGTGTTCTTTCTCGCGCCGCTTCTGTCCTTCGTTCTGGCGGTGCTGGCATGGGCGGTGATTCCGTTCAACGAACGCTGGGTTCTCTCGGACCTCAATGTGGCGATCCTGTTCGTCTTCGCCGTGGCATCGCTGGAGGTTTACGGTGTGATCATGGGCGGATGGGCGTCCAACTCCAAATACGCCTTCCTCGGCAGCCTGCGTTCGGCGGCGCAGATGATCTCTTACGAAGTGTCGCTGGGCCTGATCATCATCGGGGTGATCATCACCACCGGCAGCATGAATTTCGGCGCCATCGTCGCCGCGCAGGATACGGCCTACGGGCTGTTCGGCTGGTATTGGCTGCCGCATCTGCCGATGGTGGTGCTGTTCTTCATCTCGGCGCTTGCCGAAACGAACCGCCCGCCGTTTGATCTGCCCGAGGCGGAATCCGAACTCGTAGCAGGGTTCATGGTGGAATATTCCTCCACCCCGTACCTGCTGTTCATGGCCGGGGAATATATCGCCATCTTCCTGATGTGCGCGCTGATGACGCTGATCTTTTTCGGCGGATGGCTGTCGCCCATTCCGGGGCTGCCCGACGGCGCCTTCTGGATGGTGGCCAAGATGGCGGTGATGTTCTTCATGTTCGCCATGGTCAAGGCCATCGTGCCCCGCTACCGCTATGACCAGTTGATGCGCATCGGCTGGAAGGTCTTTCTGCCGCTGTCGCTGGCATGGGTGGTGATCGTGGCGTTTCTGGCCAAGTTCGAAGTTCTGGGCGGCTTCTGGGCCCGCTTCGCCGTCGGGGCCTGATGCGGATGGACACGGTCAACAGATATCGTCAGCGCCGCGGCCGGGTGATCGCCCGGCTGATCGCGGCGGTGTCGGCGCAACTGGGCCGTGCCATCGACATCCTGGATGTGGGCGGGCGCGAGGATTACTGGCGCAACGTCGATTGCACGGGTGTGCGCAGGATCACGCTGCTCAACCTGTCGGAAACGGAGCTTCGGCGCGAGCAGGGGCCCGAGGGGGGGCCGGAATTCGCCAGCATGATCGGCGATGCGCGCGACCTGTCACGCGATTTCGCCGATGGCGCGGTGGATTTCGTCCATGCCAATTCGGTGATCGAGCATGTGGGCGCGTGGGACGACATGTCCGCCATGGCGCGCGAGCTTGCACGCGTCGGACGCAGCGGCTGGTGCCAGACGCCCGCATGGGCCTTTCCGATAGAGCCGCATTTCCGCGCGCCGTTCCTGCACTGGTTCGGCCAGCCCCTGCGCGCGCGGATGATGGGCCTGTCGCGCGGCTATCGCGGTCTCGACCTGTCGCAGCGGCGCCATCACATCGACCGGATCAACCTGCTGTCGGGGGCCGAGATGCGGGTACTGTTCCCGGGCAAATCCATCCATACCGAGCGGGTCTTCGGCTGGCCGAAAAGCTATTCGGCCTTCTGGGGGCCTGCCGATACGGCAGCAACGGGGTGATGTCATGACGAATATCGACCTGTCCCGCGCGTGGCGTTACGCGCTGATGCTTGATTTCATCAAGGGCTTCGGGCTGGGGATGAAATACTTCCTCGCACCCAAGGCGACGGTGAACTACCCGCATGAAAAAGGCCCGCTGTCGCCCCGGTTCCGGGGCGAGCATGCCCTGCGCCGCTATCCCAACGGCGAGGAACGCTGCATCGCCTGCAAGCTGTGCGAGGCGATCTGCCCCGCGCAGGCGATCACCATCGATGCCGAGCCGCGCGAGGACGGCAGCCGCCGCACCACGCGCTATGACATCGACATGACCAAATGCATCTACTGCGGCTTCTGCGAGGAGGCCTGCCCGGTGGATGCCATCGTGGAGGGGCCGAATTTCGAGTTCGCCACCGAAACGCGCGAAGAGCTTTTCTACACCAAGGAAAAGCTGCTGGAGAACGGCGAGCGCTGGGAAGCCGAGATCGCCCGCAACCTCGAGATCGACGCCCCCTACCGCTGAGGGGCGCAGGAATGCCGCGCGCGGATCCGCGCCGGGAAAGGAAAGGCCGAAGATGGGTGTCGCCGAATATGCCTTTTACGCCTTCGCGATCACGGTGGTGACGGCGGGCCTGCTGGTCGTCGTATCGCGCAACCCCGTGCATTCGGTGCTGTGGCTGATCCTTGCCTTCCTGTCGACGGCGGGGCTGTTCGTGCTTCTGGCGGCGGAGTTCGTGGCGATGCTGCTGATCATCGTCTATGTCGGCGCAATCGCGGTGCTGTTCCTGTTTGTCGTGATGATGCTGGATGTGGATTTCGCCGGGCTGAAGGCGGGAATGGCGCCCTATGTGCCGATTGCCGGGCTGATCGGCGTCGTGCTGCTGATGCAGCTGGGGCTTGCCTATGGGGCATGGACCACGGCCGAGGGCGCCCCCGCCCTGCGTCAGGCGGTGATGCCCGATCTGGACGAGGTGCATAACACCAAGGCGCTGGGCCTGCTGCTTTATGACCAGTATTTCTATCTGTTCCAGATCGCCGGGCTGATCCTGCTGGTGGCGATGATCGGCGCCATCGTGCTGACCCTGCGCCAGCGCGAGGGTGTCAAGCGGCAGGATGTGCTGGCGCAGATGTCTCGCGACCCGGCCAAGGCGATGGAACTGAAGGACGTGAAGCCGGGGCAGGGCCTCTAGGCCGTTCGGCAAGGACGACCCCGACGGGAATACCCGCGGGCAGCCGGTAAGGGAACGAGGGAATGGCGATGATCGGAATAGAGCATTACCTGAGCGTGGCGGCGGCCTTGTTCGTCATCGGCGTTTTCGGCATTTTCCTGAACCGCAAGAACGTGATCGTCATCCTGATGTCGATCGAATTGATGCTGCTGTCGGTGAACATCAATCTGGTCGCCTTTTCGGCGATGCTGGGCGATCTGGCGGGGCAGGTCTTTACCATGTTCATCCTGACCGTGGCCGCCGCCGAGGCCGCCATCGGCCTTGCAATTCTGGTCTGCTTCTTCCGGAACCGCGGCACGATCGACGTCGAAGACGTCAATGTAATGAAAGGCTGACCCATGGCGCAGATCGTTCTCTTTGCGCCGCTGATCGGTGCGCTGATCTGTGGCTTCGGCTGGCGGATCATCGGCGAGAAGGCGGGGATGGTGCTGGCGACGGGGCTTCTGTTCCTCGCCGCGCTTCTGTCTTGGGTGCTGTTTCTGGGTTTCGACGGCACGACCCAGCAAATCCCGATCCTGCGCTGGGTGGATTCCGGCAGCCTGAGCGTGGATTGGGCGATCCGGATGGACCGGATGACCGCGATCATGCTGGTGGTGGTGACGACCGTCTCGGCGCTCGTGCATCTCTACAGCTTCGGCTACATGGCGCATGACGAGAACTGGCGCGAGGGCGAGCATTACAAGGCGCGCTTTTTCGCCTATCTGTCGTTCTTCACCTTCGCCATGCTGATGCTGGTGACGGCCGACAACCTGCTGCAACTCTTCTTCGGCTGGGAGGGCGTGGGCGTCGCCTCCTATCTGCTGATCGGATTCTATTATCGCAAGCCCTCGGCGAATGCCGCCGCGATCAAGGCTTTCGTGGTCAACCGGGTGGGCGATTTCGGCTTCCTTCTGGGGATCGCAACGATCTTCTTTCTGGTCGATTCCATCGAATTCGACGTCATCCTCGCCGCCGGGCCGGAACTGGCGGAGATGACGATCCGCTTTCTGTGGACCGACTGGAACGCGGCGAACCTGATCGCGTTCCTGCTGTTCATCGGGGCGATGGGCAAATCGGCGCAGCTTTTCCTGCACACATGGCTGCCCGACGCGATGGAGGGGCCGACGCCGGTGTCGGCGCTGATCCATGCCGCGACGATGGTCACCGCCGGGGTGTTTCTGGTCGCGCGGATGTCGCCGATCATGGAATACGCCCCCGAGGCGATGCTGTTCGTCACCTATCTCGGTGCCTTCACCGCCTTTTTCGCGGCGACCGTGGGGCTGGTGCAGAACGACATCAAGCGCGTGATCGCCTATTCGACCTGTTCGCAACTGGGCTACATGTTCGTGGCTGCCGGCGTGGGCGTCTATTCGGTGGCGATGTTTCATCTGTTCACCCATGCCTTCTTCAAGGCGATGCTGTTTCTGGGCGCGGGCTCCGTGATCCACGGGATGCACCACGAACAGGACATGCGGAACTATGGCGGGCTGCGCCACAAGCTGCCCTATACCTTCTGGGCGATGCTGATCGGCACGCTGGCCATCACCGGCGTCGGCATACCGCTGACGCACATCGGCTTTGCCGGCTTCATCTCCAAGGATGCGGTGATCGAAAGCGCCTTTGCGGGCGGGCCGGATGTGGTGTTCTGGCTGCTGGTGGCCGGCGCGCTGATGACGTCTTTCTACAGTTGGCGCCTGATGTTCCTGACCTTCTGGGGCGAGCCGCGCGGCAACCGCAAGACCCATGAACACGCCCACGAAAGCCCGATGGTGATGCTGGTGCCGCTCGGTGTGCTGGCCGTCGGCTCGGTCTTTGCCGGCATGATCTGGTACGGGCCGTTCTTCGGCTCCATCGCGCAGGTCAACGAATGGTTCGCGGGCTCCATCCTGATGGCCGAGGGCAACACCGTGCTCGACGATGCCCATTATGTGCCGAACTGGGTCAAGGTGTCGCCCTTCGTGGCGATGCTGGCAGGGCTGGCGCTTGCATATCAGATGTATATCCGGCGCCCCGACTGGCCCGCGAAACTGGCCGAGAACCAGCGCCCGCTGTATCTGTTCCTGCTCAACAAGTGGTATTTCGACGAAATCTACGATTTCCTCTTCGTGCGCCCGGCCAAGGCCTTGGGCCGCTTCCTGTGGAAACGCGGCGACGGCGCGACGATCGACGGTGCGATCAACGGGCTGGCGATGGGCGTCGTGCCCTTCCTGACCCGTCTCGCCGGGCGGGCGCAATCGGGGTTCCTCTATCATTACGCCTTTGCGATGGTGCTTGGCCTTCTGGCGCTGGTGACCTGGGTGGTGCTGTTCGGAGGCACGAACTGAGATGTCGAACCTTCTGTCCATCATCACCTTCACGCCGCTGATCGCTGCGGTCATCCTCGCCATCTTCCTGCGCGGCGATGACGAGGATGCCCAGCGCAACGCCAAATGGCTCGCGCTGATCGCGACTTCGGCCACCTTCCTGATCTCGCTGCTGCTGCTTTTCGGTTTCGATCCGCGCGACACCGGCTTTCAGTTCGTCGAGGAGCGGGAGTGGATCCTCGGGCTGACCTACAAGCTCGGGGTGGACGGCATCTCGATCCTGTTCGTGATGCTGACGACCTTCCTGATGCCGATCACCATCGCCGCCTGCTGGAACGTCACCACCCGCGTCAAGGAATACATGATCGCCTTTCTGGTGCTGGAAACGCTTATGATCGGCGTTTTCGTGGCGCTCGATCTGGTGCTGTTCTACCTGTTCTTCGAGGCCGGGTTGATCCCGATGTTCCTGATCATCGGCATCTGGGGCGGAAAGGACCGCATCTATGCGGCCTTCAAGTTCTTCCTCTATACCTTCCTCGGATCGGTCCTGATGCTGGTGGCGATGATCGCCATGTTCGTGGATGCCGGCACCACCGACATTCCCACGCTTCTGCGCCACGAATTCAGCGCCGGCACGATCAGCATCATGGGCTGGCAGATCGTGGGGGGCATGCAGACGCTGCTGTGGCTGGCGTTCTTCGCCTCTTTCGCGGTCAAGATGCCCATGTGGCCGGTTCATACATGGCTGCCCGATGCCCATGTGCAGGCGCCCACCGCCGGGTCTGTGGTGCTGGCGGCGGTGCTGTTGAAGATGGGCGGCTACGGTTTCCTGCGGTTCTCGCTGCCGATGTTCCCGGTGGCCTCCGACCTGCTGGCGCCGCTGGTGCTGTGGATGTCGGCCATCGCCATCGTCTACACCAGCCTCGTGGCGCTGATGCAGGAGGACATGAAAAAGCTCATCGCCTACAGTTCCGTGGCGCATATGGGCTTTGTCACCATGGGCATTTTCGCCGCGAACCAGCAGGGCATCGACGGCGCGATTTTCCAGATGATCAGCCACGGCTTCATCTCGGGCGCGCTCTTTCTCTGCGTCGGCGTGATCTATGACCGGATGCACACCCGCGATATCGACGCCTATGGCGGGCTGGTGAACCGGATGCCCGTCTATGCGATGATGTTCATGCTGTTCACGATGGCCAATGTTGGCCTGCCGGGCACCAGCGGCTTCGTGGGCGAATTCCTGACGATCATGGGTGTCTTTCAGGTCAACACATGGATCGCCTTTGTGGCGGCGACCGGCGTCATCCTGTCGGCGGCTTATGCGCTGTGGCTCTATCGCCGGGTGGTGTTCGGTGACCTGATCAAGGAAAGCCTGAAGACGATCACCGACATGGACCGCCGCGAAAAGGCGATTTTCGCGCCGCTGGTCGTGATGACCCTTCTGCTCGGTGTCTATCCGGCGCTGGTGACCGATATCATCGGCCCGTCGGTGGCGGCGCTGGTGGCAGACTACGAAACCGCCCTGGCGGGCTTCGAGGCCGCCACAAGGCTGGCACAGAACTGAGGATGCCGCGATGATCTTCGCCGATCTCTCCACTGCCCTGCCGGAAATCCTGCTGGCCGCCTATGCGCTTCTGGCGCTGATGTTCGGGGCCTTCGGGGGCAAGGACCGCACCGCGCCGACGCTGTTCTGGGCGACGGCGGGGCTGTTTCTGATCCTCGCAATCTGGATTGCGGCCTCGCCCGCGGAGACGCGCACCGCCTTCAACGGCATGTTCGTCAACGATGCCTTCGCCCGCTTCGCCAAGGTGCTGGTGCTGGTGGCGGCGGCCTTCGTGTTGTTGATGGGGCAATCCTTCATCAGCCGGCACGGGTTCATGCGCTTCGAATACCCGGTGCTGATCGCGCTGGCGGTTCTGGGCATGATGCTGATGGTATCGGCCAGCGATCTGATCGCGCTTTACATGGGGCTCGAACTGCAGTCGCTCGCGCTTTATGTGATTGCCGCGATGCGCCGCGACAGCCTGCGCTCTACCGAGGCGGGGCTGAAATACTTCATCCTCGGCGCGCTGGCCTCGGGCCTTCTGCTCTACGGCGCCTCGCTCACCTATGGCTTTGCCGGGACCACGAGCTTTGCCGGGATCACCGAAGCCATCGGCGAGGGCGATATCCCGCTGGGTCTGCTGTTCGGGCTGGTTTTCCTCTTGGCGGGGCTCGCGTTCAAGATCTCGGCCGTGCCCTTCCACATGTGGACGCCCGATGTCTACGAGGGCGCGCCGACCCCGGTGACGGCTTTCTTCGCCACCGCGCCCAAGGTCGCGGCGATGGCGCTGCTGGCGCGGTTGGTGCATGATGCCTTCGGCAACGTTACGGGGGATTGGGGGCAGATCGTGGCGTTTCTGGCCGTGGCCTCGATGTTTCTGGGCTCGGTCGCCGCCATCGGCCAGCGCGACATCAAGCGGCTGATGGCCTATTCCTCCATTGCGCATATGGGCTATGCGCTGGTGGGTCTGTCGGCCGGCACGGCCGAGGGCGTGCAGGCGATGCTGATCTACATGGCGATCTATGTGACCATGAATATCGGCGTCTTCGCCTTTATCCTGTCGATGAGCCGCGACGGCCGCCCGGTGACCGAGATCGATTCGCTCAACCTCTACGCCCGGCGCGAACCCGGGCGCGGGCTGGCGCTGATGGTGCTGATGATCAGCCTTGCGGGGGTGCCGCCCTTCCTCGGGTTCTGGGCGAAATACGCGGTGCTGGTGGCGGCGGTTCAGGCGGGGATGGTGTGGCTTGCCATCGCGGCCGTGATCGCGTCGGTGATCGGGCTCTATTACTATCTGCGCATCGTCTATCTGATGTATTTCGGACAGGATCGTGCGCCCCTCGACAGCGCGATGCCGATGCTGCAATCGGGCCTGCTGATGGTATCAGCGGCGATCATGGTTCTGGGCGTGGTGAACCTTTTCGGCGTCGAGGGCTTCGCGGCGCTTGCGGCCGATTCCCTTGTCCGCTGATCCATCGTTCGACGATCCGGACTGGCCGCGCGGCCATGACCGCATCATCCTGCCCGAGGTGGACAGCACCAATGCCGAAGCCGCCCGCAGGGCGGCGACACTGCACGCGCCCACATGGATCATGGCCATCCGCCAGACCTCCGGCCGGGGGCGGCGCGGCCGGGTCTGGCACGATCCGGGCGGGAATTTCGCTGCCACGCTGGTGATGCACCCGCCGGAGCCTGCAGGCGATGTGGCGCTGCGCTCCTTCGTGGCGGCGCTGGCGCTGCACGACGCGCTGACGGCGCTGACCGGGCGGCCCGAGGCGTTGTCGCTGAAATGGCCCAACGATGTGCTGCTGAACGGCGCCAAACTGGCGGGCATCCTGCTTGAAAGCGTGGGCGAGGGGCGCGGCGTGCGGTATCTGGCCATCGGCATCGGCGTGAACCTGCGCAACGCCCCGCCCGCCGAGCCGGGCGCCCTGCGTCCGGCCAGCCTGTCGCAGGATCTGGGCCTGACCATCGCGCCGCAGGAACTGCTGACCCACCTTGCCGCGGCCTATGCCGGGCGCGAGGCGCAGTTGCAGGCGGGCGGCTTCGCGCCGATCCGTGCCTCTTGGCTGGTCCGTGCGGCCTATCTCGGCGCGCCCCTGACCGCCCGCGCCGGCGGCACCGAGACCCGGGGCATCTTCGAGACGATCGACGCGACCGGCGCACTTGTTCTGAACACGCCCGACGGCCCGCGCCGTATCGCCGCGGCGGATGTGTTCTTTTCCTGAAGGGGGCGGCCATGCTTCTGTGCATCGACTGCGGCAACACCAATACCGTCTTTTCGATCTGGGACGGATCGCGCTTCATCGCCACATGGCGCACCGCGACCGAGCACCAGCGCACCGCCGATCAATACCACGTCTGGTTGTCCACGCTGATGGCATTGCAAAAGCTGGAGGTGACGATCACCGAGGTGATCATCTCTTCCACCGTGCCGCGGGTCGTGTTCAACCTGCGCGTCCTGTGCAACCGCTATTTCGATTGCCGGCCGCTGGTGGTGGGCAAGCCCGAATGCCGCCTGCCGGTGCCCGTGCGCGTCGATCCCGGCACGCAGGTCGGCCCGGACCGGCTGGTCAATACCGTGGCCGGGCACGCCTTTTACGGGGGCGACCTGATCGTGGTGGATTTCGGCACTGCGACGACCTTTGATGTGGTGGATCACGACGGCGCCTATATCGGCGGGGTCATCGCGCCCGGCGTCAACCTTTCGGTGGAGGCCCTGCACATGGCCGCGGCGGCGCTGCCGCATGTGGACATCACGCGCCCCGATCAGGTAATCGGAAAGAATACCGTCGCCTGTATGCAGGCGGGCATCTTCTGGGGCTATATCGGGCTGGTTCAGGGCATCTGCACCCGCATCAGGGCCGAACACGGCCGCCCCATGCGCATCATCGGAACCGGCGGCCTCGCCCCGCTTTTCGCAACCGGCGAGACATTGTTTGACGAAATCGAAACCGACCTGACCATGCACGGCCTCAGGATCATCAGCGACTTCAACAAGGAAACGGAATGAGCAGCGAAAGACTTATCTACCTGCCGCTCGGCGGGTCGGGCGAGGTGGGCATGAACGCCTATGTCTACGGCTACGGCCCCGAGGGGGCGGAGCGGCTGGTGCTGGTCGATCTGGGCGTCACCTTCCCCGATATGGACAGCACGCCGGGCGTCGATCTGATCCTGCCCGATCTGACATGGCTGATCGAACGACGCGACCAGCTTGACGGGATCATCATCACCCATGCCCATGAGGACCATGTCGGCGCGCTGGGCCATCTGTGGGGCAAGCTGCGCGTGCCGGTCTATGCGCGCCAGTTCACCGGCCGCATCGCCCGGCTGAAATTCGAGGAACACGGCCACCCGGTCGATCAGATCAACATCGTCGCGGCACGGCCTGAAACGGTGCAGATCGGCCCCTTCAAGGCGCAATTCGTGCCGATCAGCCATTCGATCCCGGAAACCTCCGTCATGATCCTCGACACTCCCGGCGGGCGCGTGGTTCATGCCGCGGATTTCAAGATCGATACCGACCCCGTGGTCGGCGAGGCGTTCGATGAAGACCTCTACAGCGCGATCGGGGACGAGGGCGTGACTGCGCTGATCTGCGATTCGACCAATGTCTTCGTCCGGCATCCGGGCCGATCCGAAGGCTCGCTGGCCGAACCGATCACCGAACTGGTGCGCGGCGCAAAGGGCATGGTGGTGGCCACGACCTTCGCCTCCAACGTCGCGCGGCTCAAGACGCTGGCGATGGCCGGGCAAGAGGCCGGCCGTTCTGTCTGCCTGCTGGGCCGGGCGATGCAGCGCATGGTGCGCAACGCTCAGGAAACCGGGGTGCTCAAGGGCTTTCCGGCGACGATCAGCGCCGAAGAGGCGGCCGATATCCCGCGCGAGAACCTGATGCTGCTGGTCACCGGGTCGCAGGGCGAACGTCGCGCGGCCTCGGCGCAACTCTCGCGCGGGCGGTATCTGGGGCTGGAGCTGAAGCCGGGCGATCTGTTCCTGTTCTCATCCAAGACGATCCCGGGCAACGAACGCGGCGTGCTGCAGATCATCAACGCATTTTCCGAAATGGGCGTGGATGTGGTCGATGACAGCACCACGAAATACCACGTCTCGGGCCATGCCAACGGCCCGGATCTGGAGCGTTTTCACGCGCTGATACGCCCCGACATGATCCTGCCCAACCATGGCGAACACCGGATGCTGCGCCAGCATGCGAAGCTCGCGGCAGAGGCCGGTATCGCAACCGAGGTCGTGACCAACGGCATGATGGTGGAGTTGTCGGGCGAAACCCCGCGCGTGGTCGAGTATGTGGATGCCGGGCGCGTCTATGTGGATGGCGCGGTGCAGATCGGCGCGTTGGATGGTGTGGTCCGCAATCGCATCCGGATGGCACTGAACGGCCTCGTGATGGTCAATCTGATCGTGGAGGATAACGCGCCCCTAGGCGACCCCTGGGTGGAGGTGATGGGCCTGCCCGATACCGGCCGCTCCAAGGCGGCGCTGGCCGAGACGATGGAAGACGAATTGTCGGATTTCACCGAGCGCGCCGGTCGCAAGGTCATGGCCGATGACGGCAAGCTGGAAGACGGCATTCGCCGCATCGTCCGTCAGGTCGCGATGGAAGAGATCGGCAAGAAGCCCGAGGTGATCGTGGTGATCAGCCGCCTGGCCTGACAGGCGCCCTCGACCGGAGCCCCGCGCCACTGGCGCGGGGCGTCGGGTCACTCGGAGTTCTGCTTGAACCCGCGCAGCAGGAAGTCGGGCACATGGTCGCCCATGCCGACGACACGCTCGCCGCCAGAGCCCCCGCCGCGGCGTCCGCCCCGGCGCTGATCATCGCGGCGCTCGTTGCGGGCCGGTGCATCGCGCCGTGCGGGCTTTTCCTTTGCCGTAGCCTTGGCGGGCGCCTCCGCGGCCTCCGGCGCGGCCGTGGCTGGTGCCTCGGCGCTGTCCTGCGGCTCGGCTGCGCGCTTCGCTTTCGCGGGTTTCTCGCTTTTTTCGGATCTGCGGGTGCGGCGGGGCTTTTCGGCGGGCTCTTCGGCCTCCGGCGCGGCGGCCCTGATCACCACCCCATCGGGCAGATCGCCGCGCGGGATCGGTTGTTGCAGCATGTGCTCTATCGCGGCGAGGTATTTCTCGTCTGCCGGCACCGCGATGGTAAAGGCCCGCCCGTCGCGCCCGGCGCGCCCGGTGCGCCCGATGCGGTGCACGTAATCCTCGGCATGGCTGGGCACGTCGAAATTGAACACATGGCTCACATCGGGGATGTCGAGCCCGCGCGCCGCCACATCCGAGGCGATCAGGAACTTCAGCGTTCCGTCGCGAAAGGCATCGAGTGTGCGGGTGCGCACCGACTGGTCCAGATCACCGTGAATCGCGGCGGCATCAAAGCCGTGCTTCTTCAGCGATTTCGTCAGCGCATCCACATCGATCTTGCGGTTGCAGAAGATGATCGCATTGCGGCAGGCATCGCCTTCGGCCCGGATCAGCGCCCGCAGGGCGGCGCGCTTTTCCTTGAAGGCGACGTCGCGGCGCGATGCCTGCACGGTATAGAGCCGCTGCGTGATGGTCTCGGACGCGGTGGCCTGGCGCGCCACCTCCACCCGCGCGGGGGCGGAGAGGAAGGTGTTGGTGATCCGCTCGATCTCCGGCGCCATGGTGGCGGAATAGAAGAAGGTCTGCCGGGTGAAGGGCGTCAGCGAGAAGATCCGC
>SKUV01000338.1 GCA_007129775.1 Paracoccaceae bacterium
ACCAGAAGCGTCACGGCCGCGCCGCGCGCGCCGCATCTGTGGGGCATCGCACGGCGGGCCTGTCCTTCGGGCTGGGTGATCGACATCGGGGGTCCGTTGCGGGCTTGCCCTTCAGTGATAGCCCCGCCGCGCCGGGCGTGGCAAGGGCAGGCGCGGCGCCGGCTGGCCGTGTCGATGATTTTCGTGCCGGTGCTTGCGATCATGCGCCTCGGCCCTGCGCCGGGGCGTGCAGCAGATGTCCGCGGGATCGCGTTGTCAGGCAGTCGCTCGCGCGCTCGCGCCCCGCGCCGCAGGCCGATCACCCCGCCGTGTCGAGGAAATCCTCCTGGTGCAGGTTCCACAGATCGCTGCTGAGGTCATGCACGACAAGCTGTTCCGAGAACAGCACCTGCGGCACGAAGCGCGGCCGCGCGGGGATCTGGTTGGTGAACACGCGCGGCCGCAGGCCCACGTTGATCGGGGGCTCATAGGCCAGCACGGTCTCGACGAAGATCACGGTATCCCCCGGCGGAATGACCGGGACCACATCCGCCATCTGCTGAAGATCCGTCAGGGTCATGGCCGGCAAGGGGCCGGTGCCGTAGGACCAGATGATCCCCGGCTCCATCGTATCGGGGTCGAGCCACAGGCTGCTGATGCGCACCTCGGCCGCGTTGCGCGCGTTCGACAGGAAGGCGAAGAGGTCGCGCAGCCCGTCCAGATCCTCCGGCGTCACGACGGCGGTCTGGCGCGACAGCGCGTCCGAGATCGCATAGGCGGCCTTGACGTTGGTGTTGTCGGTGCGGAAGGCATCGAACCAGACCAGCGAGGCCAGATAGGCCCACATCAGCACCGGCAGGATCAGCACCGCCTCCACCGAAAGCGAGCCGCGCATGTCGTCGCGGAAACGCTGCAGGGCTGCGTTCAGGCGTGCAAGAGCAAGATGGTGCGGCAACATGGCGGATCAGCCCCCCGGCTCGTTGACAAAGATCGACTGGGCCACCAGCGCCCGGGCGCCGGTGGAATCGCGGGGCAGGTTCAGCGCGAGCCCGGCGGTGGGAAACAGCGGATCGACCAGCGCGCAGCTGCGCAGCAGCATCAACTCGTTCTGCTCGCCCGCATTCATCGCTGTGGCCGGCTGCACCGCCTCGCCCCGCTCGACGCAGGCGACAGGGCCGGCGAGGCCCGCCAGCACGCCCGGATTGATCGGCTGAAGCTCGATCAGGATGTTGTCGCGGCAATTGCCGACCATCGGGCCGTTTTCGCAGACGATATCGCGGATACGGTCGCGGGTGATTGGCTCACCCTCCGGCGCTGCGCGGCCCAGCCGCAGATCGCGCACGGCAAGGTCCACGGCGCGTTCCAGCATCACCTGACGGGTCAGCAGCACGCCCACTTCGACGGCCGAGATCAGGATCACCACGAACATGGGAAACAGGATCACGAACTCGATCGAGGCGGTCCCGTCCTCTCGCCGCGCACGGCGGCGCAGGCGCGCCAGCGCGCGGCGGAACGCAGAAAAGGCGGGGCGGGCGGTCATTCGGTCAGCCTCAGTTGCTGGATCGAGCTGGCGATCGCCTGAAACGCGGTGTCCAGATCGGCGCCACCGGCGTCGTAGTAATGTGAAACGGAAGTGGCGCATTGCTGCATCTCGGCCCGTCCACCCACGGTCGTGTCGAATGCGATGGTATAGATCACGATCCCCGCCGCCTTGGCGGCATCGCAAGCCTGAAAGAAGCGGGCCCGGTTCTGCGCGGCGTTGGTTTCATTGGTGTGGCAGGTCGAGCCGTTGCAGTCATTGTTTCGGTTTTGCCGCTGCAACTCGAGTGTGTGATGCAGATCCACTTGCGCGGGCGCGGTGTGGTTCAGCGGCGGCAGGGTGCGGTCGGGAAAACGCGGGCGCACCTGCTGGGTGATGAAGCCATCGGTCATCAGCACGATCACCTTGATGGTCTCTTCATCCTCGTAATCGGCAGGCCGGTTGGCGAAATCCGAATGCACCACGTTCACGTCCACAAGTTCCTGCGTCAGCCAGCGGTTCGCCGGGTCGAGCAGCCACCAGCCCCAGAGCATCCCGTAATGGGTGCCGGTGCCGTCATGCAGGCGAATACGGTCGATATAGCCGCGCAGCAACTCGGCATTGGACGAGAAATAAAGGATCGAGGCCGAGGATTCGCCCGCGCCCGGGTTGCCTTCCAGCGGGCACCAGCCCCAGTCCATGGTGCCGTTGTGGATCGGCCAGTACATGAAATGCGGGCTCTGCTCGAAGGTGCTCATCGTCGGGATGGCACCCGAGTCGAAGGCCGAGGCCGGAAACTCCAGGCAATGGGATGCCGGATGGTCGCGGCGGCGGGTGATGTTCTGCATCACGCCGTCCACGGTGGTGGTGTAGCTGATCGTGGCGACCTCGCCGCCGACGAGGTTGAACACGGCCTGACCGGGGTTGACCTGCCCGGCATAGGGAACGATCGAGATCGAGGTGGTTTCGGCCCGGTCGCCCGACAGCAGCCGGTCGACGAAGCGTCGTGCGGCCGGGCGCAGCCGGTCGATGCGCCGCATCCCGCCCTGATCGACGAAGCGCATGGAGCCCGAGATATCGAGCACCAGCGACACCTCCACATTGGGGATCACCTCGCTCGCGCGGGCGGCGGCGGGCGCTTCGAGGGTGTTGACCCCGACAGCGCGCATGAACATCGTGCTGATCGGCATGCTGGTGCGCACGCCGACCTCGCGGAAATTCAGGCCCTGCGCCACCTCCGCCGGCTGGTAATGATCGCCCAGACCGGCCTTTTCGAAATAATCCTGCACCACTTCATGGGGGTTCTGGGTCTGCGACAGCGAGGCTGCCGCCAGAACCGCACGGTCCGCGGTGAACTGAAGCTTGGTGCGCTCGCGCTCATAGCGCATCACGTCGATGGCGAAACCGCCGACGACGAGCATCAGGAACAGAAGAAACATCGCGAAGATCAGCAGCGCGCCGTCCTCTTCGCGGCCAAAGGCCCGCAGCCGTTTGCGCAGCCCGTTCATCCATGTGTCCGGCATGTGCATTCGTCTTCCCTTTCCGGCCCGTCCCGGTCCGATTGCCGCCTGCGGTTCCGATCCCCGGGCGGGACGGAACGCACCTTTTCAGGGTGAATGGATGCTGTCGGCTTGCGGCCAAAATATGGCCATGGGCGGGATTAACAGTGGCCTCGTTCGCAATCTGCAAAGCGCCCCGGCATTGTCCCCGAGCGCGCGACAATCGCGGCTGTCGTGGGGGCGCTTCAACGGGGCTTCTTCTTCCACAGGCAAGCTGGCAGACTGTCCGGGCAGGGTGATTCGCGGCCCCGGATCGCCCTGTGGGAGGAGCAACCGGGCCGAGCGCGGGGGAGGACAATCATGAATGTCGGCAGTGCAGTGAAAGAGCCGGGGTTTCGCGACTCCGTCGATCTGATGTTCAACCGGGCGGCGGCCTTGCTGGAGTTGTCGCCGGGGCTCGAGGAAAAGATCCGGGTGTGCAATGCCACCTATATCGTGCGGTTCGGCGTGCGCCTGCGCGGCAAGATCCAGACCTTCACCGGATACCGCGCCGTGCATTCCGAGCATATGGAGCCGGTCAAGGGCGGCATCCGCTACGCGCCCGAGGTCGATCAGGACGAGGTCGAGGCGCTGGCCGCGCTGATGACCTACAAATGTGCGCTGGTCGAAACGCCCTTCGGCGGGTCCAAGGGCGGGCTTTGCATCGATCCCCGCGAATATGAGGAACACGAACTGGAACTGATCACCCGGCGCTTCACCTACGAACTGGCCAAGCGCGACCTGATCAATCCCAGCCAGAACGTGCCCGCGCCCGACATGGGCACGGGCGAACGCGAAATGGCGTGGATGGCCGATCAATATGCGCGCATGAACACAACAGACATCAATGCCCGCGCCTGCGTGACCGGCAAGCCGCTCAACGCCGGCGGCATCCACGGCCGGGTGGAGGCGACCGGGCGCGGGGTGCAATACGCGCTGCAGGAATTTTTCCGCTACCCCGAGGATCTGGCCAAGGCCGGGCTCAAGGGCAAGCTCGACGGCAAGCGGGTGATCGTGCAGGGCCTCGGCAATGTGGGCTACCATGCCGCGAAATTCCTCTCCGAGGAGGATGGCTGCCGCATCATCGGCATCATCGAGCGTGACGGCGCGCTCTCATCGGCGCAGGGGCTCGATGTTGATGCGGTGCGCGAATGGATCGTGCGGCATGGCGGCATCAAGGGCTGCCCGGCGGGCGATTTCGTCGAGGATGGCGCGAGCCTTCTGGAGGCGGAGTGCGACATCCTCATTCCGGCCGCGCTGGAGGGCGTGATCAACCTCGGTAATGCCGAACGCATCCGCGCGCCGCTGATCATCGAGGCCGCCAACGGCCCCATAACCTTCGGCGCCGACGACGTGCTGCGCAACCGTGGCACCGTCATCATCCCCGACCTCTACGCCAATGCCGGCGGCGTGACCGTGAGCTATTTCGAATGGGTCAAGAACCTCAGCCATATACGCTTCGGCCGGATGCAGCGCCGCGCTGAAGAGGCGCATCACCTGCTGCTGATCGACGAACTGGAGCGGCTGTCGGCCGACAAGGGGCTGGGCTGGGAATTGTCGCCGGATTTCAAGCGCCGCTACCTGCGCGGGGCAGGGGAGCTGGAACTGGTGCGTTCGGGGCTCGATGATACGATGCGCACCGCTTACCAATCCATGCGCGAGGTCTGGCACGAGCGCGATGACGTGCACGACCTGCGCACCGCGGCCTTCATCGTCGCTGTCCGCCGGGTCGCGTCGAGCTACCGCGCCAAGGGCCTCTGACCTGCGCGATTGGGCGGGGACTGCCGGGGCTGCCGCCTTCGGCCGCTCCCTCCCCCGCAACCGCCCATTCCCGCCCGCCCGGTGACCAGCCGCGAGAGCCCGCCGGGTAGCGGATGGCCGCCCGACCGGCCAGCCGCTTTGGCTGGGCTTGGCGCGTCGTGCGAGGTCGTCCGGACGGGGCCGGCATAAACCGCCCATCCCGGGCGTTGCGGGCGACTGCCCGCGGCCATCCGTTGCCCTCTTGTGGCGCTACTTCCCGCAACCGCCCATTCCCGCCCGCCCGGTGACCAGCCGCGAGAGCCCGCCGGGTAGCGGATGGCCGCCCGACCGGCCAGCCGCTTTGGCTGGGCTTGGCGC
>SKUV01000320.1 GCA_007129775.1 Paracoccaceae bacterium
TATGGTCAGGGCGCCCAGATCCGCCACGGAATCCGCGCCCAGCGAAAGCTCGGCCGCGACCACGCCGCCCAGCCGCACCCAGCCCATCGACGCGCCGATGGCAATGCCGCCAGAGCCGCCCGCACCGCCGCCGCCGGAGCCGTCGGGGCTCGCACGCGCCGCCTGCGTTCCGGCCTCGGCGATACCGGCGTCGTCGCTGTCGTCGCCTTCGCCGAGCTTGAGCGACAGCAGATTGCGCTGGGCCTCGTCGGCGCGTTCGCGATAATTCACGCGCAGCCCGTCTTCGTTGATATCGACGATGTTGAGCGCCTCGGAAGCCTGCCCGCCCGAGGCGAACTTGACCTGAATCTGCCCGCCCAGCGCGGTGGCGCGGCGGTTGTCGGTGACGCTGATCTCGGTCTTGTCCGTGCTCAGACTGCCGCCCGACTGCACGACCACCCGCGCTTCGGTCGTCAGATCGAAGCGGCGGCCAAGATCCTCTTCGTCAAGCTCCGTGCGCTCCGTCACATCGCCCGAGACGCTGTCCATCTCCTCTTCGGTGAGCGCGGCATGTTCGGCGCTGCGCTCCTCCTGCTCGGTCAGGACAGCGTTTTCGGGACGGCGGCCCATCTGCACATAGGACAACGAGCCGACGACACTGACGCCAGCACCCGCCGCAGCGCCGATGGCGATACTGGCGGCCGTGCTGCGATCTTCGGCGGTGACCTTCAGCGTGCCGCCGATGGTGTTGTCGTCCGACGCCATGAACAGCGCGCGGGTCGCGCCGCCGGTCTGCAGCACATTCGCCGCCACGCCCACCGACACATCGGATTCCGCCGCCGTCACGCCGATGGCCAGCAGCTTTTCCTCGCGCTCGGCGGTGATGGTGACATCGCCTTCGATCGCGGCGTTCTCCGTATCGACCAGCGCCTGAACATCACGATTGGCCGTCAGCCAGCCCACCTGTATGCCGACCGACACGCCCGAGCCGCCCATGTTCAGGCCCACCACGGTGGCGGAATAGCCCGACTCGGCCAGCGCACGCACCTTTACGCCACCCTCGAAGCCGGTGATCGGGCCGGTCATGCGCGCGGTCACATCCATCCGGTTCGCGCCGTAGGAGACACCGCCGATCGCCCCAAAGCTCGACGTATCCGACCGCGCGATGGAGGCCACCTGGACCCTGGTCTTGTCTTCGGCCAGAATGTCGAGGCTCTTGCCTTCGACGCTGCTGTAAACCACCTCGGCCAGAACATCGCCGCGCAGGATGGCGATGGCGACCATCAGGTCGATCCCCACATCGCCCGAGCCGCTTTTCGCCGACCGCGACAGAAGCCGCGCGCTTTCGGAGGCCTTGAGCTTCACATCGCCGGTGGCGAAAACCTCGCTGTAGGCGATCCGCACCGCAACATCCGTGGTCAACCGCGTCGGAATCACGCCCACCGAACCGGCGAAACCGGCCTTGTTGGTCACCCCCTGACGGTTGCGCAGATTGCCTTTCGACAGCGCCTCGACGGTCACATCCTTGGTGCCCAGCGTGCTGCCCAGCAGTTCGGCCCGCGTGATGCGGGTGCTTTCGATCAGGCCAACGCCAAGGCTGGCGCTGACGCCGCCGCTGCCATCGTCGCCCGCCTCGCCCGCGCCGATCTGCAACAGGTCGGCATCGCCTTCCTGTGTCGCGCGCAGCACGAAGGTGCCTGTCTCCCTGGGATCGCCGCGCGTCACGATATCGGTACCGAGGATTTCGGCGCGCACCTCGCGGGTTTCCACCAGAATGGCGGCCGCCAGCCCGACGCTGACCTTTTCCGCCGCACTGTCCGATCCCACGCGCAGCCGCGCAGGCGTCGTGTCCTTGGCCTCGACGGTCACATCGTCGGCGGTGATCCTCGCTTCGATGATTTCAGCGGTCACCACACGGTTGATCGTGGTCACGACACCGGCGCCGGCAAGGCTGAAGTCATCGGCCGCCCCGCTGGAGGCCGCGACGCCCTCGACACTGCCCGCCCGCGTGGCCTTGACCTCGACCTTCGTGGCGGTGATCTCGGCATTGGAAAAATCCGCCTCGCCGAGGATCGTCGCGGTTGTCGTGTCGTTGGCCAGATGCCCTGCAAAGGCGATGCCGATGCCGACGCTGCCGCGCTCCGGGTCGTCGCCCTCATCCTCCGGGCGCACGGCGCCTGCGACCAGAAGCGATTTGCTGTCGGTCTTGGCCTCTACCTTCACGGCGCTGGTCTCGCCCTCGACGATCAGCCTGTTCACGGCCAGCGTCGCATCCGTGGTGATCGAGGCGTAATCGACCGTCGCACTGCCCGCGACCGAGATATTGACAGCCGCCCCTGCCCGCCCCGCGGCCAGAAGCGTGACCGCGCCCTTGTCGGTGGCGCGCACGGTCACTTCCTTTTCGGCCACGACATTCGTCGCGAACATCTCGGCCCGGGTGAACCGGCGTGTGCCGTTCACCGCGCCCGAGGCGGCAATGCCCACCTTGCCCGCGCCGGTAATCGTCGATCCGGCACCGCCAAAGAGCGCGAGGTTGTTTTCGGTCTCGACCTTGATGTCATTGGCCAGAATGTCACCGCCGGTGCGGATGCCCGCCGTGGCATTGGCATTGCCGAACAGCCCCGTGAAATCCCCCGCCAGGGCAAAGCCGAAGGTCGCGCCTTCCACCGGGGTTTCGTTCCCGTCGTCCTCGGCCTCCTTGTCGGCAAGGTCATCGGCATTGGTTTCCGTCCGGTCGCCCATCAGGCGGTTCGGCGTGGCCGTGCGCTCGCGCGTCTCTGGGCCTTCCTCCGGATCGGGCTCGGACGGCGGATCAGTCGGATCAGTCGGATCGGGGGCGGGCGGCTCTGGTGCGTCGTCTTCGTCGCTGTCGCCCGCTCCCGCGCCGGCCTGCGATGTACCCACCGAGGCCCCGGTCAGCTTTGCCGTGACGGATGTATCGCCAAGGTCAAGCCGCCCTGCCCCCTCAGGGGCCAGAATCTCGGCCTCCACATCGCGATCGCCAAAGATCAGCACGGCCGATACGCCGATGCTGGTGTTGCCCGCCGCGCTCGACCCCGCGTCGCCCAGCAGATAGGCCCCGTCTTCGGCGGCAACGCTGGTTGTGCCGATGTTCAGCCCAGCGGGGTTGCGCAACCGCGCCAGCGCCGAGCCCTTGTAGTCGATCATCGAGAAGGCGATGTTGAGCGCAAAGCCCTCGGATTTGCCGAAAGATGCCGAAGCGACGGCCGCCGAAATCGCGTTCTTCGCCGAAATCTGTATCTGGCCCACATTGCGCTTGGACTCAACGGGATCCGAGGTTGCGTTGACAATCGCCTCGGTATTCGGGCGCAGCAGAATGACATGGCCGCTGCCGCCCGCGCCGCTGCCCCCTGACACCACCGGCACAAGGCCCGCGGAATCGCGGCGAGAGGTGATGCCCCCCTTCGTTTCGGCCTGCACGGTGATCCGGCCGGGAACGGCGGGAAGCGCCGGGTTGGCGATGCGCGCGGTCGTGTCCATGCGAAAGCGGTGCAGCGCCACATCCACCGCCAGCCCCAGTTTGCCGAAATCGGTCTGGGTCGAGGTGATGATGTTCCACTTGCCGACATAGCTGTCGGCCGATTTGGGCAGGTTTTCACCCTCGGCAAAGCCGCCGCCGCCATCCTGGAACAGATCGCCGCCCTCGAACCAGCCATCGCGGTCAAAGCTGATTTCGGGGTCGGGGAATTCGGTGGTGGCGGTCACGGTGATGGCACTGCCATCCATCTGCAGCATCCGCTCGCCCACCTGCGCGTCGGTGGTGATGCGCCAGTCGCCCAGCGCCACGGCAAAGACGGCGCCGCGTTCGGGCGCGGCCTCGCCCAGCCCGATGCCCGACCGGGCGACCTTGCGGATCTCTTCGTATTTCGTCAGCGCGTTGAGCGTGAAGCCCCCGTTCGGGCTGTTGCGATGATTGGGCAGCACGCCGAACCGCCCAAGGGTGATCTGGGTTTCATCCTCGGGCAGCAGGCGGGGCGCGGCCACCCGCGCGGTTGTCGTATCCTTGTGCAGATCGAGCACGAAGGCGATGGCGAAGGACGCCTTGCGCGCGGCAGATTGGGCCGCGGCGGGGGCGCTGCCGTCACCGTTGCCGTCGCCGTTTTCCTCGGCGTTGTCGTTGACGGATTCTTCGGTTTCATCGGCCACCTCCAGAAACGCTCCGGTGACCTGCCCGCCGCGCCGGGCGCCGGGCATGCCGGCGGGCGGGGTTTCCTCGGCCTCTTCCCCGTCGCCGTTGCCATCAGTGCCATCGGTGCCGTTGTCGCCCTCCCCCTCGGGGGGCGTGCTCGACAGATCAGAGCCGGGCACGAGGCTGCCGGCCGCGGCAATCGCGCGGGCGGAATACCGCGTGTAGGTGTTCGTCGCCTCGATCAGGACCGCTTCGTCCCAATCGCTGAGGATGATCGCACCGACGGCGGTTTCCGTCACCGTGTCGGCAAGCGAGATGATGCCCGCCAGCGCCAGCGCCGCGGTGCTGCCATCGCCCGCGATCACCTCGAAATCCAGGTCATGGGTGGTGCGCGCGGCGATCTCGGTGCGCCCGCCGGTCAGGATGTAGGTGTTGACATCGGTGGTCCCGTCGCCCAGCAGGCGCGTCTCGTCGGCGTCGATCAGCACGCGGTTTTCCACGCTGCGCAGCGACAGGATGCCCGCGGCCTTGATCGCCCGTGCAGCGCCTGCGGTGGCGCGCATCTTGTGCGCCTCCAGCGCCTCGGAGGTGATGATGACCGCGCCCGTCACCGGCGCATTCAGGTCTGACGAGCGCACCAGAACCTGGCTGTTTGTATCGGTGATCGCAATCGCCGCGGCGATGCTGTCGGAACTGGCGTCGATATCCAGATTGGTGCGCGCCCGCGACGATACGTTAATCTGCCCCGCCTGCCCCTTGATCAGGTCGTCATTGCCATCGTCCTCGAAAACCGGGATCTGTGCGTCGATGAAGCTGTCTTCGATCAGCACCTCGGCATCCGAGATCTGGCGCAGCGGCGCGATGGTGATCGAGATACCCTTGAGGCCCTGTTCCTCGGGGTTGTCGTTGTTCGCGGCCTTGCCGGAATCGCTGATCAGGTCGCCCACGGCGGCCATCTGGCCATCGTCTTCCTCGGCCTCGGCGGCGGGCGGGGTGCCGCCGTCGCCATTTCCGTTGCCA
>SKUV01000370.1 GCA_007129775.1 Paracoccaceae bacterium
AGGCGCGCAAGCGCCGCGCGGTCGGCCGGGGCGGCCAGCGTCTCGGGCGCGACCCCGCGCAGATCGCTGCGGCCGGCGATGTCGCAGACCCCTTGGCCAGCCAGCCGGAACACCCGCGGTCCGGGCGGCGCCGGTGTCCGGGTGGCCTGCGCCGCCCGGTCCGGATGCTGCGCGTTGCTTGCGGGATCACCTGCGCCTGTGGCTGGATCGCGCGCGATCAGGAAGGCTTGCGCCAACGCGCCTTCGATGCCGCGGGGGTCGATCGCGGAGCGTGGCGGAACCGGCCGGTCGGGCCGGCGCAGCGCCTCCCAATAGGCGCGGATTTCGCTGAGCCCGGCAAACCGCATCGCCTGCCCTTTCCCCTGCGCCGCCTGCGGGTGGCGGCGATGTCCGCCCGTGCGCCCGCTGCTCCGCCCCGGTCGTTGGTGCCGCTGTCACGCCGGTGCGTCTGTCCACCTCGGCGCCGGGCCGACCCGGTTCGTGGAATTGCCGCCCGGCCCGAGGTCTGCTACCGGTTCACGATGCGTTAAGACTAGGGCCGGAATGGTTACCCGAACCTTAACGACGAGCGTGCCGCGGGCGGGCGGCGCGGGCAACAGGAATGTGGCGGAATGGTTA
Organism: Paracoccaceae bacterium; assembly: GCA_007129775.1. Taxonomy (GTDB): domain Bacteria; phylum Pseudomonadota; class Alphaproteobacteria; order Rhodobacterales; family Rhodobacteraceae; genus Rhodobaculum. The sequence goes on from SKUV01000370.1 coordinate 619, forward strand.
AGGCAGCAGAGGGCGCGGGCGGCACGATCCGTTCGATGACCGGTTTCGCCGTCCGGCGCGGGCAGGGTGCGGATGGCAGCGCATGGGCGTGGGAGATGCGCGCGGTGAACGGGCGCGGTTTCGATCTGCGGCTGCGCCTGCCCGAAGGGATCGACGGGCTGGAGGCCGGGGCGCGCAAGCTGGTGGGCGCTGCGGTGACGCGCGGCTCGGTCACGCTGTCGCTGCGGCTCGAACGGGCGACGGGTGCCGCTGTGGCCCGGGTCGATCCGCAGGCGCTGTCCGCCGCGCTGGCGGCGCTGCAGCAGGTGCGACGCGGGGCCGAGGCCGAGGGGCTGGTGCTGGCGCCGCCCGCTGCCACCGATATCCTCGCGCTGCGCGGGGTGCTGGACACCTCGGGCGCCGTGGCGCCGGATATGGCCGCGCTCGGGGCGGATTTGCTGGCCGACCTGCCGGCGCTGATCGGCGAATTCGACGCCATGCGCTGTCAGGAAGGCGCGGCGCTGGCGGCTATCCTGACGGCCCAGATCGACCGGATTGCCGCGCTGACCGTGGCTGCGGGCGCCGCACTCGGCCCGCGCCGCGCGCACCTTGCCGAGGCGCTGCGCGAGGGCTTGGCGCGGCTGTCGGAGACCGCACCTGCCGCAGACCCGGCACGGCTGGAGCAGGAACTGGCGCTGCTTTACGTCAAGTCCGACGTCACCGAAGAGCTTGACCGGCTGCGCGCCCATGTGCAGGCCGCGCGCGGCCATCTGGCCCAGGGCGGGCCGGTGGGCCGCAAGCTCGACTTCCTCACGCAGGAATTCAACCGCGAGGCCAATACCCTGTGTTCCAAGGCGCAATCGGCCGAGCTGACCCGGATCGGGCTTGACCTCAAGGCGGTGATCGACCAGATGCGCGAACAGGTGCAGAACGTTGAATGACGAAAGGGCCGGCATGACCGACGCGCCCGCCGACGCCCTTCGCCGGGGCCTGCTGATCATCCTGTCCTCGCCCTCGGGCGCGGGCAAGTCCACCCTGTCGCGCCGGCTGCTGGCATGGGACGAAGCGATTTCGTTTTCGGTTTCGGCCACCACCCGCGCCCCGCGCCCGGGCGAAGTGGACGGGCGCGAATACCATTTCCGCTCGCGTGCGGAATTCGAGGGGATGGTGGCGGCGGGCGAGATGCTGGAACATGCCGAGGTCTTCGGCAACCTCTACGGCTCGCCCCGCGGGCCGGTGGAGCAGGCGATGCTGGCCGGGCGCGATACGCTTTTCGATATCGACTGGCAGGGCGGGCAACAGATCCGCAACTCCGCGCTGGGGCAGGATGCGGTGTCGATTTTCGTGCTGCCGCCCTCGATTGCGGAACTGGCGCGGCGGCTGCAGGGCCGCGCGCAGGACAGCGCCGAGGTGATCGCCGGACGCATGGCCAAGAGCCGCGACGAGATCAGCCATTGGGCCGAATACGATTACGTGCTGGTGAATTCCGATCTGGATGCCTGTGCAGCCCAGTTGTTCACGATCATCGCCGCCGAGCGGTTGCGGCGTGAGCGTCAGCCGGGCCTTGTGGACCATGTGCGCGGGCTCAACCACGAATTCGAGGATCTGACATGACGGTCTATGCCCTTGATGGCTACATTCCCGAAATCGCGCCGGATGCATGGGTGGCGCCCGATGCCGCGGTGATCGGGCAGGTCATTCTCGGCTCCGGCGCCTCGGTCTGGTTCGGCGCGGTGCTGCGCGGCGACAACGAGCCGATCACCGTGGGCGCGGGCACCAACATTCAGGAAGGCTGTGTGCTTCATACCGATGTGGGGTCGCCGGCGACGCTGGGGCGTGACTGCACCATCGGCCACAAGGCCATCGTTCATGCCTGCACCATCGGCGACGAGACGCTGGTAGGGATGGGCGCGACGATCCTGAGCCGCGCCGTGATCGGGCGCAACTGCCTGATCGGGGCCGGCGCGCTGGTGACCGAGGACAAGCACATCCCCGACGGCAGCCTCGTTCTCGGTGCTCCGGGGAGGGTGGTGCGCAGCCTCGATGCCGAGGCGATCGCGGCGCTGCGCCGCTCCGCCGCCGATTACCGCGCGAAGGCGGAGCGGTTCCGCGCGGGGCTACGGGCGCTCTGAGGCGCCGGCAAGGTGGGCGGGGGATGGTCGCGCCGCGGCCCAAAGACCAGCCGCGCGACCCCGGGGGCGCCGCGCGCGGCTGGTCAGGTTAGATGGGGCCAGCCCGCCGGGCGGCTGCCTCCGCAAGGGCCGGCCAAAGCGTTTCGGCCAAAGCGTTTCGGCCAAAGCGTTTCTGGCCGCGGCTGCCACGCCCCGGGCCGCTCAGCGCCCGAACCAGCCGCCCACGGTGCGCGCGCCCGACGAGATGTCCATGCCGACCCCCTCGACCGTCGAGCAGGCGGGCAGGGCGGCGGCGGCGAGGAATGCGGCCAGCAGCGCGGCACGGGCGCTCAGGCGTGTCTCACTCCTCATGCCACCAGACCTCCGGCTGGAAGCCGAGCCAGTCGCCATACATCGGCAGACGCTCGGGGAAGCGCAGGTTTGCGCGATGGGCCAGACGCGAACGGTCGGCGAACCACAGCGGGATCGTGTAGCGCCCCGACATCAGGATCCGGTCCAGCGCCTGTGTGGCGGCGATGAAATCCTCCTGGCTTTCGGCGGTCAGGATGGCGCTGATCATCGCGTCCACGGCGGCGGAATCCACGCCCATCCAGTTGCGCGTGCCGGGTTGGTCGACCCCGTCGCTGCCCCAGTAGAGCCATTGCTCGTTGCCCGGTGACAGCGACAGCCCGATGGCATGGCGCGCCATGTCGAAATCATAGGCCCGCGTGCGCTCGGTATACTGGGCGCTGTCGACGACCGTGGTGGTGACCCGAATGCCCAGCCGGCGCAGCGCCTCGGTATAGATCGCCACGATGGACTGGGTTTCTGCTGCGCCCTGCGACAGCAGCACCTCGATCGCGAAGGGCTGACCGGCGGCGTTGCGCAGCACCCCGTCCTGCACCTGCCAGCCGGCCTCTTCCAGCAGGGCGGTGGCACGGCGGATGCCCGCGCGGTTGGCCTCGGAGCCATCTGAGACCGGCAGCGCATAGCCCTCCAGCGCGCCGGGCAGCAATTCGTCGGCGAAGGGTGCGAGGAAATCGGCCACGCGCCCCTCGGCCGGGCCGTGATCCATCCCGAGCACCGAATTCGCCCAGTAGGAGGTGATCCGCGGCTCCACCCCGCCGTTCAGCGTCTGGTTGATGAATTCGAAGTTGAAGGCGTGGATCAGCGCCTCGCGCACGCGCCAGTCGGCAAAGATCTCGCGCCGTGTGTTGAACACCAGCCCGTTAAGCCCCGCCGGCCGCTGGTGCGGAATGAGCGAGCGGACCACCGCCCCCGAGGCCACGGCGGGGAAATCATAGGCCGTTTCCCAACGCGCCGCGTTGGTTTCGCGCCATGTGTGGATCTCGCCGGCCTTGAACGCCTCGAAGACCACGCCGCCATCGCCGAAATAATCGTAGCGCACCTCGTCGAAATTGTGCTGGCCGCGGTAGAAGGGCAGGTCGGCGGCCCACCAGTCGGGGTTCTTGCGAAAGCTGATGAAGCGGCCGGCCTCGAACCTGTCCACCACATAGGGCCCCGAACCGATGATCGGGATAAGGCCGCTTTCGGTGAAATCGCGCCCCTCGAACTGTGCCTTCTGCAGGATCGGGCGCAGGCCCAGCAAGAGCGGCATTTCGCGGTTGTCGGTGTTGAAGGTGAAGCGGACCGAGCGCGGGCCGGTCTGCTCCATCGTCTGGATCTGGTTCCAGACCGAGTGATAGCGCGGGCTGCCGTCGGTGCCCAAGGTCTCGATCGACCACATCACATCCTCGACGGTGACGGGCGAGCCGTCGGAAAAGCGCGCTTCCTCCCGCAAGGTAAACTCGACGAAATCGCGTTCGGCATTGGTTTCGACCGATTCGGCCAGAACGCCATAGAGCGTGAAGGGCTCGTCATAGCTGCGGCCCAGCAACGTTTCCACCGTCAGAAGCCCCACGCCCCAGGGCGCGCGCCCGCGCAGGATGTAGGGGTTGAGCGAATCGAATGTCCCCGATTCGCCGAAAACGATGCGCCCGCCCTGCGGTGCATCGGGGTTCACATGGGGGAGCGACACAAAATCGGGTGGAAGCGCGGGCTCGCCATACATAGCTATGCCATGCATCGGCTGTGCGATTGCCGGGGCGGCGGTGCCGAACCCCAGAATGGCCGCTGACAACAGGCTGCGCGCCCATTCGCGCCATCGGCGTGAATCCGGTATCATGGTGGAAACAATCCTTCTGCTCGAGCCTTTATTTTGCAGCCAGACTACCCCGAGACGATCACATTTTCAAACTTTTCGGTTGGACAACCGCGCTTTACCGCGTATAAGTGAGCCACTGCTCGATAGGTTTCTTGCCTGTATGAAACCTGCCTCAATGACTGACGCCCGCCTTGTGCGGGCGTTTTTTTTGGTCAGACGGAGCGGGGCGCTGCGCCGCGCGCGGGCTC
>SKUV01000393.1 GCA_007129775.1 Paracoccaceae bacterium
GCAGCGGATCGGCGTACTGCCGCACGTTCTTGGCGTGGGACGGCATGATCATCTTCATGAAGTCCTTGGCCGTGCGGTAGCCCTGATCGCCCTCCACCAGCACCTCGTCGATCTCGCGCGAGTAGAGATCGCGGATCGAGCGTTTGATCAGGTTGCCCTCCTCGTAGATCGGGGCGGGGGCGATGGATTTCAGCGTCAGTTCGCGGATCTGCTCCCACAGCCGCATGAGGTATTCGTAATCGCGCCTGATCTCGGCCTTGGTGCGCTTGGCCCCGGCGGTGCGCACGATCAGCCCGGCGCCCTCGGGCACCTCGATGTCCTGCGCGATGTCCTTGAGCTTCTTGCGGTCGGCGGCATTGGTGATCTTGCGGCTGATCCCGCCGCCGCGGGCGGTGTTGGGCATCAGGACGCAATAGCGGCCCGCGAGCGACAGATAGGTGGTCAGCGCAGCACCCTTGTTGCCGCGTTCCTCCTTGACCACCTGCACCAGCATGATCTGGCGGACCTTCACCACCTCCTGGATCTTGTAGCGCCTTGCCCGCGGCTTGCGCGGCGGGCGGACCTCGTCGCTGACATCCTCGTCGGCGATGGATTCGATCTGGTCGTCGATTTCGGCGGCGTGATCGACCGCGGCATAGGGCTTGTCATCCTCGCCCTCGTCGCGCGGATCGCCGGCGATGCCGCCCTTGCCCCGGGCCGGGCGCCGGCGCCGGCCGGAGCCCCCCCTGCCCTTGTCGCCGGTGTCCGTATCGTCGCTGTCGGCCGATTGCGCCTTCGCCGGCGCATCATCGTCGGGCATGTCGGCGGCGTCCTCCGCCTCACCTGCCCCCACGTCGCCGGCGTCGAGATCGACCACATCCATGCCCGGGATGGAGGCCGGCACATCGGCGGTGCGCACCGCATCGCGCGGCGCCCCGCTGCTTTCGGCGGCCGCGCCGCCGCCCTCGGCCGCGCCGTCCGCCCCGGAGCCATCGGTGTCGGCGGCATCAGCCCAGGCGTCATCGGCCTCGGGCGTGTCCGTGGCGGCTTCGGCATCGCCATTGCCGCGGCCCGCGCGGCGCTTGCGGCGGGGGCTGCGGCCCTCGTCATCCTCCTGCGCCCGCGCAAAGGCGCGCTCTTCCTCCAGAAGCGCCTGCCGGTCGGCAACGGGGATCTGGTAATAGTCGGGGTGGATCTCCGAGAAGGCGAGGAAGCCGTGGCGGTTTCCGCCGTAATCCACAAAGGCCGCCTGCAATGACGGCTCCACCCGCGTCACCTTGGCGAGATAGATATTTCCTGCCAACTGGCGGCGATTCGCCGCCTCGAAATCAAATTCCTCGACGCGGGTTCCATCCACCACCACGACGCGGGTCTCTTCCGCGTGGGTGGCATCGATCAGCATTTTCTTGGCCATGTCTTTCCATTGCACCGCACGGGGGTCTGCACCGTCCCGAAGAAACGGGACGGCGGGTCAGCCGGTTGCGGTGTCGTGTTGAGGCGATGCCCGCCCGTGTGCCGCCCTGATCCGCGAGGCCGTCGGGGCCGGTCGCTTGAGGGGTGGGGCATGTCGTCAGGGTCATCGCAGGTCTATCTCCGATGCCGCAAGATGGCGGCATCTGTCGTGAAACCCGGGCGTTGTCAGCGTCTCGGGCAATTCCCGGCCGTGTGGCCGCGCTCTCCTGTCGCGGCGGGCGGGGATGTTGGCCCCGTCACGCGCGGCGACAGCGAAACTTGCCGGGCCCTGCGCAAGGCGTCGGCCCGGAGGACAACCTTAGCGGCGAAAAGGTGGAAAAGACAATGGCCTATTTTCACCGCCCGCCCTGCCCGGCCCGGGGTGGCCGCGCCGGGGCATGGGTGCGCCGGGGCATATTCTGGCGACAGGCCCTGCGCTTGGCCGGATAGCCCGGCGGCTGGCCGGCGCCGTTTCAGCAGCCGCTCAGGTGTATTCCGACCGGCTCAGCCCGTATTTCGCCATTTTCTCGTTCAGGGTGCGGCGCGGCAGGCAAAGCTCTTCCATCACCGCGACGATGGAGCCACGGTGCCGCCGCATCGTGTTGTCGATCAGCATCTTCTCGAAGGCTTCCACATATTCCTTCAGCGGCTTGCCCTCGGTCGTCATCGCCGGTCCGGCGGCCTCGTTGTCGGCCATCAGGAGCGACGCGATGGAGCCGGAGCCGCGCCGGTTCTGCAGCACCGCCCGTTCGGCGATGTTGATCAACTGGCGCACATTGCCGGGCCAGGGCGCCTGCAGAAGCTGCGCGGCCTCCTGCGCGGTGACCTGCGGCGGCTCGCAGCCGTATTCCTCGGCGAATTGCTCGGAATAGGCGGTGAACAGCGACAGGATATCCTCGCCCCGCGCGCGCAGGGGCGGCAGCGTGATCTTGAGCGCGGCGAGCCGGAAATAGAGGTCCGGGCGCAGCACGTCTTCGAGCGTGCGGTCCTGTTCATGGGTGTTGCAGATGGCGATGATGCGGGTTTCGGCCGGGCTGCCCTGATCGTTGATGAAGGTCAGAAGCCGGGCCTGCAGGCTCTGGCTCAGCGCCTCCACATCCTCCAGGCACAGCGTGCCGCCGCGCGCTTCCTCCACCAGCGGCAGGCGCGCCTCGGCGCCGCCGGCGCCGTCCACCGGGCCAAAGAGCCGCGCGGCCAGACGGTCCGCGTCATGGGCGGCGCAGGAGATGCTGACGAAACGGCGGCCCGCGCGCGGCCCCACGGCATGGAGCGCATGGGCCACCAGCGTCTTGCCCGTGCCGGTCTCGCCGTCGATCAGCACATGGCCGTCGGCCTGCCCGAGATCGAGGATATCCTCTCGCAGCCGCTCCATCTGGGCCGAGGCGCCCACCAGCTTGCGCATCAGCACCGGCCCCGCGGCCAGTTCCTGCCGCAGCGCTCGGTTTTCCAGCGTCAGCCGCCGCGCCTGCACCGCGCGCTTGGCCAGTTCGGTCATCCGGTCGGGGTTGAACGGCTTTTCCAGAAAGTCGAAGGCGCCGATGCGCATCGCCTCCACCGCGATGGGCACATCGCCATGGCCGGTGATCATGATCACCGGCAGGCTGGAATCGGCGCTGAGCAGGCGCTTCAGCAGCACCATGCCGTCCATCCCGGGCATCTTGATGTCGCTGATCACGACCCCTGGAAAATCCGCCGGCAGGTTGCGCAGGGCCTCCTCGGCGCTGGCGTAGGTTTCGGTCTCGAAGCCCGAGAGGGCCAGCCATTGGCTGATCGACTGGCGCATGTCCTGTTCGTCATCGACGATCGCCACCTTCATCGTGCGCGTCATCTGGTCTCCCTTGTCTGCACGGACCTCATTCCGCCGCCTCGACGGCCGGCTCCGGGCCCGCCAGCGGCAGTTGCACCTCGAAAACCGCGCCGCCGTCGGGGGCGTTGCGCGCGGTCAGCCGGCCGCCGAAATCGCTGACGATTCCGGACGAGATCGCAAGGCCCAGCCCCACGCCCTCGCCCGGTTTCTTGGTGGTATGGAAGGGCTCGAACAGCTTGTCCAGATCGTCCAGCCCGTCGCCATTGTCGCGCACCGTCAGAATCGCGCTGTCGCCCACAGACAGCAGGATATCCACCTGCGGCCGGTCCGTCGCCTTCGTGGCGTCGAGCGCATTGCGCAGAAGGTTGATGATCACCTGCTCCATCCGGATGCGGTCGGCCATCACGATCACCGGCTCGCGCGGCAGGGTGCGCGTGATCTCCAGCCTGCGCGCCTTGAGCTGCGGCTCCATCATCGCCAGCGCACCCGAGATGCAGGAGCGCAGATCCAGCGGCTCCACCGCATCGCCGCCCTTGCGGGCATAGCTTTTCAGTTGCCGCGTGATCGCCACCATCCGCTCGATCAGGTCGTCGATGCGCTGGAACGAGGCCAGCGCCTCATCCGGGCGGCGGCGCTGGAGCAACAGCCGCGCACCGGCCAGATAGGTCTTCATCGCGGCCAGGGGCTGGTTCAACTCGTGACTGACGGCCGCCGACATCTCGCCCAATGCCGCCAGTTTCGACGATTGCGCCAGCGTCTGTTCGGCCACGGCAAGGTCTTTCTGCACCCGCTCGCGTTCGGCCACCTCGCGCTGAAGTCGGGCGTTGAGAAGCCTCAGTTCAGCCGATTCCCGCTGCATGAAGCTCATCCGCGACCACGCGCGGCGCGATATGAAATAGAACGACAGCGCCAGCAGCAGCGCAAAGCCCATGATCACCAGCGACAGCACGCCGTTGACCCGTTCGCGCACGCTGTCATAGCGGGTGAACGAGATCAGCCGCCAGCCACGAAAGGGAATGCGCGCCTCCGAGCGCAGCACCGCCTCGCCGCGCAGATAGGCATCCGGTGCGCGCTGCGCCCAGTCGGTGGTGGCCTGAATGGCCCGGCGGATCGCCGAGGGCGCATCCTGCACCATCAGCGCTTCGTCCATCATCAGCCCGCGCCAGCGCGGCTCGGTCGCAAGGATGATCCTGCCCTCGCTGTTGGTCACCGCGACGGCATCGGTAAAGCCGGCCCAGGAGCGTTCGAACTTGATCAGATCGACGCCGACCGCGATCACCCCCAGAAAGCGCGAGCCATCGAAGACCGGGCGCGAGAAGGCGAATTCATAGGCGCCGCTGCCGGTTTCCCCGAGGCTGAAGACCGTGTCGGTGGATTGGCGGGCCTCGCGGAAATGGGCCTCGCCCGAGGCATCGCCGTCGATCTGGTTGCGGTCGGTCGCGGCGACGATGCGGCCCGCGGAATCCAGCAACTGGATCGAGGCCGCGCCGATTTCCCCCTGAACCGAGATCAGCCTTTGCGAGGTCTGCCCGTAATCACCCGACAAGAGCGCATTGATCAGTTCGGGGTCGCGCGCCAGCAGCAACGGCACCACCGAGGTGCGCTGCAACTCGCTCTGGACATTGCCGGAATAGAGCACGGCGCGCAATTCGGCGCGGTTGCGCACCGATTCCGTGAAACGGTCGGTCAGCCAGAGGTTGGTGAACCAGACCGCCGCCACCGCAACAGTCAGCAGGCCGGCCACGAAAAGCCTCAGGGTCCAGCGCACGCGCCGGGCCTCGGGCGCCTCGGCAGAGGCGCCCCTGCCGGCCGGCCCGGGCTTTCGGGCGGCCTTGTGTCGGGGGGGCTGGGATGCGGCGCTCATGGCAGCAGGATA
>SKUV01000137.1 GCA_007129775.1 Paracoccaceae bacterium
CGGGCGGGCCCCGGGCTCCGCCGGCGTCGGCGGGCGGCAAGCTGGCGGTGGCCCCGGCGCGCACTCTTGCCCTCCTGCCCGAGATTGCCTAGTCAATCGCCGTGGTAGCCCCCGGATGGTTACCCAAAGGTTAATGCAGCTTCAGGCCGGCCGGCATTCCGGGGGCGGGCGGTGCGCGGGCTCTGTGCCGCGGGTCTTCCTCCCACGTGCCGGGCCGGCGCATCGAAAGGCCCGCCATGACGACAGCCCCCGCCGACAGCACCCGGCCCGACGCGCGCGCGGTGGTAACGCGCTTCGCCCCGTCGCCAACGGGATTTCTGCATATCGGCGGCGCCCGGACGGCGCTGTTCAACTGGCTTTACGCACGCGGGCGGGGCGGGCAGTTCCTGCTGCGGATCGAGGATACCGACCGCGCCCGCTCCACCCCCGAGGCGACGGCGGCGATCCTTGACGGTCTGAGCTGGCTGGGGCTGGACTGGGACGGCGAGGCGATCAGCCAGTTCGACCGCGCCGCCCGCCACGCCGAGATCGCCCGGCAGATGCTGTCCGAGGGCACGGCCTACAAGTGCTTTGCCACGCAGGACGAAATCGCGGCCTTCCGCGAGGCGGCGCGGGCCGAGGGGCGCTCGACCCTCTATCGCAGCCCGTGGCGCGACGCGCCCGAGGACACACATCCAGATGAGCCATTTGTTGTTAGGGTAAAGGCACAAGGCCTTAAGCGTGACGGCGAATTCGTTGCTGACTTCATCGACGATGCTGTCCAAGGCCGTGTCGGATACTCTCCACACTTGCTTGACGATTTCGTTTTGTTGCGCGCCGACGGCACGCCCACCTACATGCTGGCGGTGGTGGTGGATGACCACGACATGGGCGTGACCCATGTGATCCGGGGCGACGACCACCTCAACAACGCGGCGCGGCAAAAGCTGGTCTATGATGCCATGGGCTGGGAGGTGCCGGTCTTTGCCCACATCCCCCTGATCCACGGGCCCGACGGCAAGAAACTGTCCAAACGGCACGGCGCGCTGGGCGTGGGGGAATACCGGGCCATGGGCTATCCGGCCTCGGCCATGCGCAACTATCTCGCGCGGCTGGGCTGGAGCCACGGGGATGCCGAGATCTTCGGCGATGCGGAGGCGCGGGAATGGTTCGATCTGGCCGGGATCGGGCGCGCGCCGGCGCGGCTCGACTTTCGCAAGCTCGACCATGTCTCGGGCCAGCATATCGCCCGAACGGACGATGCCGCCCTGCTGCATGAACTGCAGCAATTCCGCGCCCATACCGGCGCGCCCCCCTTGCCGCCACTGGCGGCCGAGCGGCTGGAACGGGCCATCCCGCATCTGAAGGAACGGGCGAAGACCTATCCGGAAATGCTTGAAAAAGCTCATTTTGCCCTGACGGAGCGGCCCATCGTAGCGGAGCCGAAGGCGGCGGCGGCGCTCGATGATGTATCCCGTAGTATACTGGGAGAATTGACGCCGCACCTGCAAAATGCTAGCTGGACGCGCGAGGCTCTGGAAGGCGCTGTCGGCGCGCTGGCCAGCGCCCATGATATCGGGCTTGGAAAACTGGCGGCACCGCTGCGGGCCGCCCTCGCGGGACGGACGGCAACGCCCAGCGTGTTCGACATGATGCTCGCTCTCGGGCGCGAGGAGAGCCTTGCCCGCATCGCCGAGGCCGCCAAGTAAGACGCGGCAACGCCCCGGCCGGAACGGCCCGGAGCGGGCGCAGGACAGACTGGTTTTACGGCCCGACGCCCCGTTGAAGGCGTTGCGGGCGATGACGAGAGGGAACGACATGACCAAGACCCAACGCACCGCGACGCTGACACTCGACGGCAAGAGCTACGAATTCCCGGTCCACACCCCCGTGGTCGGCCCCGAGGCCTTCGACATCGGCAAGCTCTATGCCGAGGCCGATGTCTTCACCTTCGATCCCAGCTTCACCTCCACCGCATCCTGCGAATCGACCATCACCTATATCGACGGCGACAAGGGTGAATTGCTCTATCGCGGCTATCCCATCGACCAGCTGGCCGAGAAATCGCATTTCCTCGAAGTCTGCTACCTGCTGCTTTACGGCGAACTGCCCACCGCGACGGAACTGGAGGATTTCGAGAACCGGGTGACCCGGCACACGATGCTGCACGAACAGATGCAGAACTTCTTCCGGGGCTTCCGCCGCGATGCCCACCCGATGGCGACGATGGTCGGCGTGGTCGGCGCGATGTCGGCCTTCTACCACGACAGCACCGATATCGGCGATCCGTGGCAGCGCGAGGTCGCGGCGATCCGGATGATCGCCAAGATGCCCACGATCGCGGCATGGGCCTTCAAGTATTCCATCGGCCAGCCCTTCATCTATCCGCGCAACGATCTGGATTACGCCACGAACTTCCTGCACATGTGCTTCGCCACCCCGTGCGAAAGCTACGAGGTGGACCCGATCCTCGCCCGCGCGATGGACCGGATCATGACGCTGCACGCCGATCACGAGCAGAACGCCTCCACCTCCACGGTGCGGCTGGCGGGGTCTTCGGGGGCCAATCCGTTTGCCTGCATCGCCGCCGGGATCGCCTGCCTCTGGGGGCCGGCGCATGGCGGCGCGAACCAGGCCTGTCTGGAGATGCTGCGCGAGATCGGCACGCCCGACCGGATCCCCGAATACATCGCCCGCGCCAAGGACAAGGACGACCCGTTCCGCCTGATGGGCTTCGGCCACCGGGTCTACAAGAACTTCGATCCGCGCGCCAAGGTGATGAAGCAATCGGCCGACGAGGTGCTGGGCCTTCTGGGGATCGAGAACAACCCGACCCTGCAGGTCGCCACGGAACTGGAGCGGATCGCGCTGGAGGACGATTACTTCCGCGACAAGAAGCTCTATCCCAATGTGGATTTCTATTCCGGCATCATTCTGGATGCGATGGGCTTTCCCACCTCCATGTTCACGCCGATCTTCGCGGTGTCGCGCACGGTGGGCTGGATCGCCCAGTGGAAAGAGATGATCGCCGACCCGAAACAACGCATCGGCCGCCCCCGCCAACTCTACATCGGCGCCCCCCATCGCGACTACGTCGAGGTGGAGAACCGCTGAGCGGCAACGCACGGCCGGGGGCAAAGGCCCCCGGTTGGGGCGGGTGACAGGAAGCGACTGTCGGTGTTTCGCCGACAGAATGCGGGTGACGGCAGCTACGCGCCGAATGCGAATTTGCAGCACTTCTCAGGAAGGCGCAGATCCGTAGCATGCCATGAGCATTTGACAGCGCGAGAAGTTCCTGCCTGCGTAGGCCTACCCGGTCTAGGCTTGTACACCTAAGCCTCCGCTTGGCCCGCTGCAAAAAACCAAACCTCAGCCCCCGTCGTCCGCCTTCCCGACCCCGCGGAAGATGAAGCGGAAGGGCAGCGCCCAGACGATGCCCAGCACCACATAGACGGCCAGTTCCAGCAGGAACGGCGGGCGCTCGAACAGGTCGATCACGTTGACGGCCACGACGATATAGACCGGCAGGCCCACCAGCAGGATGATCAGCGCCCAGCGCCGCCGGGCCTTGTGGGACAATGTGCTCATGTCAGTCCGCATATGGGTCGGTGACGAGGATCGTGTCGTCACGCTCGGGCGAGGTTGAGAGTAGCGCGACGGGGCAGCGGATCAACTCTTCCACCCGGCGGACATACTTGATCGCCTCGGCCGGCAGGTCGGCCCAGCTGCGCGCGCCGGCGGTGCTGCCCTGCCAGCCCGGCAGCGTCTCGTAGACCGGGCGGACGCGGGCCTGCAGGTTGGCGGCGGTGGGCAGGTAATCCAGCGTCTCGCCGTCGAGCTCGTAGCCGGTGCAGATTTTCAGCGTCTCGAACCCGTCGAGCACGTCGAGCTTGGTCAGCGCGATGCCCGAGACGCCCGATTGCGCGCAGGTCTGGCGCACCAGCACCGCGTCGAACCAGCCGCAGCGGCGCTTGCGGCCCGTCACCGTGCCGAATTCGCGCCCCCGCTCGCCCAGCCGCTGGCCGTCGGCATCGTCCAGTTCGGTGGGAAACGGCCCCTCGCCCACGCGGGTGGTATAGGCCTTGACGATGCCGAGGACGAAATCCACCGCCGTCGGCCCCAGCCCGGAGCCCGCCGCGGCCATGCCGGCCATGGTGTTGGACGAGGTGACGAAGGGATAGGTGCCGAAATCCACGTCCAGCAGCGCCCCCTGCGCGCCTTCGAACAGGATACGCCGGCCGGCGCGGCGCTCGGCGTTCAGCACCCGCCAGACCGGGCGCGCGAAGGGCAGGATGCGCGGCGCCACCGCCATCAGCGCGCCCTTGAGCGCGGCCACATCCACCGGGCTCAGCCCCAGCCCCGCGCGCAGCGCGTTGTGATGGGTCAGAAGCCGCGCGATCCGTTGATCCAGCGTCGCCGCATCGGCCAGATCGGCCACGCGGATCACCCGGCGGCCGACCTTGTCCTCATAGGCCGGGCCGATCCCGCGGCCGGTGGTGCCGATCTTGGCGACACTGTTCTGCGCCTCGCGCGCGCGGTCCAGCTCGCCATGCAGCGGCAGGATCAGGGGCGTATTCTCGGCGATCAGCAGGTTCTCGGGCGAGACCGCCACGCCCTGCCCCTGAAGCCGCTCGATCTCGGCCAGAAGCGCCCACGGGTCCAGTACCACACCGTTGCCGATCACGCTCAGCTTGCCCGGGCGCACGATGCCCGAAGGCAGAAGCGACAGTTTGAAGACAGTGCCGTCGATCACCAGCGTGTGGCCGGCGTTGTGCCCACCCTGAAAGCGCACGATCACATCCGCGCGTTCGCTGAGCCAGTCGACCAGCTTGCCCTTCCCCTCGTCGCCCCACTGGGCGCCGACGACGACCACATTTGCCATGGCTGCTCCTGCCTTGTGTCCGCTCGCGTCCTGGGGCGCGCGGTGCTGCGCCCCTCGGTTCCGGCCCTCTCTTACGTCAGCGGCGCGGCGGGGGAAACCGCCCATCGCACCGCCGGGCAACCGGTGCGCGGGGTCGGCGGGGGGTTCGGCTGGGGGTTGCGGGGGACAGGCGTTGGCCCTAGATAGGCGCCAACAGCAAAAGGCCCTGCCCCATGGAAAATGTCGTTCTGATCGTCCATCTC
>SKUV01000407.1 GCA_007129775.1 Paracoccaceae bacterium
CATAGGCGGGGTTGTGCACCCCGGCGCTGTCGCCATTGCCCACGAGGATATAGGCGCCCGGCCGGGCCTGCAGCATGAAGGCGAAATCCTCCGCCCCCATGATCAACGGCGCCTCGGCGCAACTGCCGGCCACACGGCGCGCGGCCTCGGCGGCATGGAGCGTCTCGGTCTCGGCATTGGCCATCACCGGATAGCCACGGTCGTAATCGATGGCGGCCTTCGCCCCGAAGCTCGCCGCGATGCCTTCGGTGATGGCCCGCACCCGCGCCTCGACCCGGTCGCGAACCGCCTCGTCGAGGCTGCGCACCGTGCCGCGCAACTCCACCGTCGGGGGGATGACGTTCCAGGCCATGGAGGAGGATTGCACGGCGGTGACCGAAACCACCGCCTGCGCCACCGGGTCGACCTCGCGCGCGGCGATGGACTGCAGCGCGATGACCAGATGGCTGGCCACCAGGATCGGGTCGATCCCCTCGTGCGGCTTGGCGGCATGGGCGCCGCGCCCGGCGATGCGGATCGTGAACTGATCGGCGGCGGCGAAGAACGGGCCGGGGCGGATCGCGAATTGCCCGACGGGCAGGCCCGGCCAGTTGTGCATCCCGTAGACCTCATGCACGCCATAGCGGTCCAGCACGCCCTCGTCGCACATCACCCTGGCCCCGGCACCGCCCTCTTCGGCGGGCTGAAACAGCAGCACGACGGTGCCGTCGAAATTGCGCGTCTCGGCCAGATGGCGCGCAGCGCCCAGCAGCATCGCCGTATGCCCGTCATGGCCGCAGGCATGCATCGCGCCGGGGATGGCCGAGGCATGGGGCAGGCCCGTCTCCTCCTGCAGCGGCAGCGCATCCATATCGGCGCGCAGCGCGATCACCCGGCCGGAGCCGGTGCTGCGCCCCCGGATCACCGCGACGACCCCGGCCTGCGCCACGCCCTCCTCGATGGCGTCGCAGCCGAAGGCGCGCAGCTTTTCGGCGACGATGCCGGCAGTGCGATGGGTGTCGAATCCCAGTTCGGGATGACGGTGCAGGTCGCGGCGCCATGCGGTGACCTCGTCATGGATCTCGGCGATAGAGTTGCGCACGGCCATGGCGCTCTCCTGTGTTGGAATCGATGCCCGGCAAAGGGTGTGTCGCTTGGGGGCCGTCGTCAAGCCACGGGCGCCGCGCGGCCCCGCCCGCGCGCGGCCGAGCGGGGGTTCGATGCCCCCCGAGGCCGCTCCCCCCTCGCCGCCGCGCACCGGGTTTTGCTGAATCTTCCCCCCCTTGCCCGAGCGCCCCGCGCGGGATCAGGTGATCTTTTCGCGGATGCGGCGCACCAGAAACCAGACCGCCAGCACCACCGGCGGCGTCAGCAGCGCCGTCACCATGATCTGCGACAGCCCGGCGGCCGCGCCCGCGGGCACCGCCAGATTGGACGCGAGCCCCACGGCATAATAGCTGATCGCCACGACCGACAGCCCCTCCACCGTGCGCTGCAGGCGCAGTTGCATGTCCGCCCGCCGGTTCATGCTTTCCAGCAATGTCTGGTTCTGGCCCGAACGGTCCACATCCACCCGCGTGCCCAGCAGCGTGCCGGCCCGCATCGCCCGTTCCGCGAGGCTTTGCAGCCGCGCCTCCGAGGCCTTGACCGTCCGCATCGCCGGATCGTAGCGCCGCATCATGAATTCGCCGAAGGTCTGCCGGCCCTCCATCCGTTCCTCGCGCAGCACGTCGATGCGCTGGTGCACGATCGCCTCGTAGGCCTCTGTGGCGCCATAGCGGAACGAGGATTGCATCAGGATGCTTTCCAGTTCCGCCGAGATCGTCAGCAGCGCCTCAAGCGTCTCTTCGGGGCGGCTGTCATCGGCGGTCATCGCGGCCACGGTCTCGGACAGCCGGTTGTCCAGCTGCCCCATCCGCGCCGAGAGCGTGCGCGCCCGCGCCAGCCCCAGCATCGACATGCTCTTGTAAGTCTCGATCTCGCACAGCCGCTGCACGATCCGGCCGATCCGGCGCGGCCCCGTGCCCGGCGGCACGAACAGCGCCATGCGCAGATGCCCCGCCGCATCGATCCGGAAATCCGAGGCGATGACCGCGGCGCCGTCCTGCACCCGGCTGCAGGCGAGGCTTTCGGGCACGAACCAGTCGGCAAGGCTGCGGGCGATGGCGCTTTCGTCCTCGGGGATATGGTCGATCCGCAGGATGACCGAGCTTACCCGCACCCCCGGCGCCTCTTCCAGCCAGTCCGACGGAAAGACCCCGAACAGCGCCGGATCGAAGGGACGCGTGCCCAGCCCGGGGCTGAAGGCGGTGTAGGTGACGAATTCGGTATGGCTTTCCCATTTCACCGCGGCATGGCCGAGATCGGCGAAATGATGGGTGGCATCGGGCGGCGGATGGGCGGCGCCGAAGCGGTCCAGCAGCGCCTGCAGATGCGCCCGGTCGCGCGCCCGGTCGCGCTTGACCGCATCGCGCGCGGGCTTGATCGCCAGCAAGAGCGCATGGCAGGGCGCCTCCACCGCCGGAAACGGCCGCGCGTGCAACTCGTTGGCCAGCGTATAGCGCAGCGGATGGTCGTCGATCGGGGGCATGGGCGTTTCCGGTGGTCTGGGCAGAGCATATGCCGCGCCGGCGCAAAGGAAAGCCCGCGCGCGGTGCGCCATGGCACACTTGTATTTCTGCCACAGCGCGCAGCACCTCGCCGCGTTCCGGGTGCGCCACGCGACGGTCCCGACGAACCGCTCACCCTACAAAAAAGGCCCCCGCGCCGGGGGCCTTTTTCGTGGCGCTTGTGCCGGGGTCAGTCGATCAGCGGCAGAAGCTGGTCGAGGCTCGCCTTGGCGTCGCCATAGAACATCCGGGTGTTGTCCTTGAAGAAGAGCGGGTTCTCGATGCCGGAATAGCCGGTGCCCTGCCCGCGTTTGGACACGAAGACCTGTTTCGCCTTCCAGACCTCCAGCACCGGCATCCCGGCGATGGGGGAGTTGGGGTCGTCCTGCGCGGCCGGGTTCACGATGTCGTTGGAGCCGATGACGATGGCCACGTCCGTTTCGGGGAAATCCTCGTTGATCTCCTCCATCTCCAGCACGATGTCATAGGGCACCTTGGCCTCGGCCAGAAGCACGTTCATGTGCCCCGGCAGGCGGCCCGCCACCGGGTGGATGGCAAAGCGCACGTTCTTGCCCCTGGCGCGCAGCTTGCGGGTCAAATCGCTCACCGCGCCCTGGGCCTGGGCCACGGCCATGCCGTAGCCCGGAACGATGATCACGCTGTCGGCCTCGTTCAGCGCGGCGGCCACGCCGCCGGCGTCGATGGCGACCATCTCGCCCTCGATCTCGGCCGCCGGGCCCGACGCCCCGCCGAAGCCGCCGAGGATGACCGAGATGAAGGAGCGGTTCATCGCCTTGCACATGATGTAGCTCAGGATCGCGCCCGAAGAGCCCACCAGCGCCCCCACCACGATCAGAAGCTCGTTGCCCAGCGAAAAGCCGATCGCCGCCGCCGCCCAGCCCGAATAGGAGTTGAGCATCGACACCACCACCGGCATGTCGGCCCCGCCGATCCCCATGATAAGGTGATAGCCGATGAACAGCGCCATCGCGGTCAGCGCGAGCAGCATCAGCACAGATGCCGTGGGGCTGTCGGCCCAGGCGAGGTAGAGCCCGGCGAAGACCAGCGAGGCCAGCGCCGCGCCTGCGTTGAGCACATGCCCGCCGGGCAGCTTTTTCGCGGCGGTGTCCACCCGGCCGGCGAGCTTGCCATAGGCGATGACCGAACCGGTGAAGGTGACCGCACCGATCCAGATCCCCAGCATGAGCTCCACCCGCAGGATGGTGACCTCCACCGCGGTCTTCTTGCCGATGATCATGGCGAAATCGCTCAACCCCAGCCAAAGCTCGTAGGCGGGCATCGACATCGGGCCCTCGGGCTGCGGGAAGGGCAGCGTGGCGGCGGCGAAAGCCTCGGCCACGCGGCCGATCTCCAGATGCGCGTTGAAGCCCACGAAGACCGCAGCGAGCCCCACGAGGCTGTGCATGATCGCCACAAGCTCGGGCATCTGGGTCATCTGCACCCGCGTGGCCAGTTGCCAGCCCACGAGCCCGCCGAGCGCGATCAGGATGAGTGTGAGCCCCCAGAGGCCGGAGCCGGGGCCCACCATCGTGGCCGCCACGGCAATGGCCATGCCGGCGATGCCGTACCAGATCGCGCGCTTGGCGCTTTCCTGCCCCGACAGCCCGCCCAGCGACAGAACGAACAGGACCGTTGCGACGGCATAGGCCGCAATCGTGAAACCGAAATCCATGTCTTGATCCTCCCGCCGGTCAGGACTTCTGGAACATGGCGAGCATGCGCCGTGTCACCAGAAAGCCGCCGAAGATGTTCACCGCCGCCATCAGAAGCGCGAGCGCGGCCAAGAAGGTGATCACCCCCGAGGTGGAGCCGATCTGCAAGAGCGCGCCGACGATGATGATCGAGGAGATCGCGTTGGTCACCGCCATCAGCGGGGTGTGCAGGCTGTGGCTGACCTTCCAGATGACCTGAAAGCCAACGAACACAGCCAGCACGAAAATGATGAAATTGCGCATGAAGGCTTCGGGCGCCACCAGCCCGATCGCCAGCACGAGCCCGCCGCCCGCAGCCAGCAGCCCGACCTGCGTCAGCGTCTGCTTGCGGAAGGCCGCCAGTTCGCCCGCGCGCTTTTCCTCGGCGGTCAGTTCCCTTGGCTTTTCCTTGGGTTTGGCGGCGGCGATGGCCTTCACCTTGGGCGGCGGCGGCGGATAGGTGACCTCGCCGGCATGGGCGACGGTGGCGCCGCGAATGACGTCGTCTTCCATGTTCTGGACGATCACACCGTCCTTTTCGGGCGTGAGGTCGGTCAGCATGTGGCGGATGTTGGTGGCGTAAAGCGTGCTGGCCTGCGCCGCCATCCGGCTGGGGAAATCGGTATAGCCGATGATGATGACGCCGTTGTCGCTCACCACCCGTTCGTCGGCGCGGGTCAGATCGCAATTGCCGCCTTTTTCCGCCGCCAGATCGACGATGACCGAGCCGGGCTTCATCAGCGCCACCATATCCTCGGTCCAGAGCTTGGGCGCGGGGCGGCCCGGGATCAGGGC
>SKUV01000092.1 GCA_007129775.1 Paracoccaceae bacterium
CGAAATCCGCCCGGCCGCGCGGGCGGGCGCGATACCGGCACGGAAAAGCGCCTCGCAGACATAGATATTCCCCAACCCAGCGACGATTCGCTGATCCAGCAGCGCCGCCTTGATCGGGGTCGCACGAGCCTTCAGCCGGGCGATCAGATAGGGTTCGGAAAAGGCGTTGCCAAGCGGCTCCGGCCCGAGCCCGGCGAGCATCCTGTGCGCATCGCAAGCCTCGGTCGCCACCAGGTCCATCGCGCCGAAGCGGCGCGCATCGTTGAAGGTGACGCGCGCGCCGCCCTCCATGTGGAAGATCACATGGTCATGGCGTTCCGGCGCCGGGTGCGGGTGGAGAAACACCCCGGGCGCATGCCTTTCCGCCTCGGGTTCGGAAATCAGGATGCGGCCCGACATGCCCAGATGCACGATCAGCGTCTCGCCCGAGGACAGATCGGCGAGGATGTATTTCGACCGCCGGCGCAGCCGCAGCACGCGCACCCCGCCCAGCCGCTCGGCCATTCGCGCGGGCAAGGGCCAGCGCAGGTCCGGCCGGCGGACGTCGGCGCGGGCGATGACCTGCCCCTCCATCACCGGAAGCAGGCCGCGGCGAACTGTCTCGACTTCGGGTAATTCGGGCAAATCGGGCTTCCTGTGCAGGCCGGTTACCGTCGGCCGCATTGTATCGCCCCGACAGCGGCCTATAAGGGAGGGCAATGCAGCGAACGGCAAGCCCCATGTCAGACCATCCCGATACTCCCGGCCCCAACGCCCCGGCCCCCGAGACCACCGGCCCGGCAAGCGGCCGAGGCGAGACCCATTTCGGTTTCCGGACCGTGGACGAGGCCGACAAGGCCGGGCTGGTCCACGGCGTCTTCACTCGCGTCGCGTCGCGCTATGACGTGATGAACGATCTGATGTCGGGCGGCGTGCACCGGCTCTGGAAAGACGCGATGATGGACTGGCTCGCCCCCCGCAACGGCCAGCACCTGCTGGATGTGGCCGGCGGCACCGGCGATATCGCCTTTCGCTTCCTGCGCCGGGCGCCCGGGGCGAGTGCGGTGGTGCTCGATCTGACCAAATCCATGCTCGACGAGGGCCGCAAGCGGGCCGAGGCCGAAAGCCTCGGCCCGCGGCTGGACTGGGTGGCAGGCGATGCCATGGCGCTGCCATTTCCCGATGCCAGTTTCGATGTCTACACGATCTCCTTCGGCATTCGGAATGTCACCCGCATACCCGACGCCCTTGGCGAGGCGTTTCGCGTGTTGCGCCCGGGCGGTCGGCTCATGGTGCTGGAATTCAGCCAGTTGCCCAATCCGGCGTTGCAATGGGCCTATGACCGCTATTCCTTCAACGTGATCCCCGTGATGGGCCAGATCGTCGCGCGGGATCGCGACAGCTATCAGTATCTGGTCGAATCGATCCGCCGCTTTCCCGATCAGGAGCGTTTCGCCGCCATGATCCGCGACGCCGGGTTCGAGCAGGTGAAGTATCGCAATTTGTCGATGGGCATCGCGGCGCTGCATTCGGGATGGAAACTCTAGGCGATGCGTGGGCCGCACAACATCTGGCGGCTGATCCGCACAGGCGCCACCTTCGAGCGTACCGGCGCGATGAAGGAGGCGCTGGCGGCGCTTGATGCGCCGCCAGCGCTGCGGCTGGCGGCGCGGGTGCTCGGCTGGCCGTTCCGCTGGCTGGGACTGCGTGGCGACCCGGCCCTGCCGCCGGTGACACGCGCGCTCACGGCGCTTGGCCCGGCCTATATCAAGTTCGGCCAGATTCTCTCGACCCGGCCCGACGTCGTGGGCGCGCAGATGGCCGAGCAGTTGCAGGTGCTGCAAGACCGCCTCGCCCCCTTTCCGACCCCTATCGCGCGGCAGATGATCGAAGAGGACCTCGGCCAGCCGGTCGAGACCCTGTTCTCCGAATTCAGCGACGCCATCGCCGCGGCCTCTATCGCGCAGGTCCACCGCGCGCGGCTGGCCGAGACCGGCGAACTGGTGGCCGTGAAGGTGCTGCGCCCCGACATACTGCGCGCGTTCCGCCGTGATATCGACGCCTTCTATCTGATGGCCTCGACCATCGAGTTGCTGGCCCCGTTCACCAAGCGGCTACGCCCGACCGATGTGATCACCCATTTCGAAAGCGTGGTGATGGGAGAGCTCGACCTGCGGCTGGAGGCTTCGGCGGCGGCGGAATTCGCCGCCAATACCGCCAGGGACGAGGGCTTCAAGGTGCCGCGCCCGCTCTGGATGCTGTCGGCGCGCAACGTGATGACGCTGGGCTGGGCCGACGGGCTGCCGCTGTCGGAGCTTGCGGCCATCGACGCTGCCGGCCATGACCGCAGCGCCCTTGCGGAACGCATTCTGCAACTGTTCCTGCGCCATGCCCTGCGCGACGGCTATTTTCACGGCGACATGCATCAGGGCAACCTGAAGATTTCGGCTGACGGCGATATCGTCGCGCTCGATTTCGGGATCATGGGGCGGATCGACGCCTATACGCGGCGGGTCTATGCCGAGATCCTCTTCGGCTTCATCCGCAAGGATTACCGGCGCGTCGCCGAGGTGCATTTCGAGGCCGGCTATGTGCCACCCGACCGCGACGTGGACGATTTCGCGCGCGCCCTGCGGTCGGTGGGGGAGCCGATCTTCGGCATGGATGCCACGCGCATTTCCATGGCGCGGCTGCTGGCCTATCTGTTCGAGGTGACCGAGCGGTTCGGGATGCAGACCCGGACCGAACTGATTCTGCTTCAGCGCACGATGGTCGTGGTGGAGGGTGTCGCGCGCTCGCTCGATCCGAGGATCAACATCTGGAAGGTCGCGCAGCCGGTGGTCGAGGAATACATCAAGGAAAATGTCGGCCCGCGCGCCGTCCTGCGCGATCTGTCCCGCACCGTGCAGGTGCTCTCGCGCTTCGGGCCGAAGCTGCCGCAACTGGTGGAAGAGGCCCTGATCCGGCAGGCAAGCGCCGACACCGCGCCCGCGCCGCGACGCAGGACCGCATCGGCGCTCTGGGCCTTGCTGGGCGCGGCGGTTGGCGCTGGGGCGGTCTGGCTCGGAACCCTGCTGCCGATCTGACGGGCGCTGGCAACGGCCCGGCGACCATGCCCCCGAACAAAGGTCGCAAGCAGGCCGCACAACCGGCCCTGCACGGCGCAGCCATTGAGGCGCGCGGTCGCCCCGGACCGCCGCATCAGCACACCCGGCCCGGCATGCGTTTCGGCCCGGGGTCTTGTGGCCGCAAGGGTGCCGGCACTCAGTGCCGCAGCGCTGTTACCGCCTCGGGCGCGACGCTGCGCCCGCCTTCCAGCACCAGCATCGGCCCGGATGCATCCTGCCGCACCTCCGTCACGCGGGCATGAACCTCGGGCGTCGTCGGCTCAAGCGGGGCGCCATCGCGAAAGCCCACCAGTTCAAAGGCGTAGTCGCCATGGGGAAGCGGCAAGCCATCCGCCCCGAGACCGTTCCACCTGAACGACGTGGCATCGGGCGCGACGGGTTGGCTATCCACCTGCTGGCCCATGGCGTTGCGGACAAGGAGCGACACACGCTCCGCCCCGTCCGGCGGGCTGAGCGCAAGGTCGAGCGGATCGCCACGCCACGTCGCAGGCGTGGGCGCCCGTGCCTCCATCCCGACCCAGCCGGCCAAATCGGTGAGCGCCGATTTCGACACCAGCGATTCGAGCAACGTATTCGTGCGAACCTGCTGTTCCACGCCCGAAAACGTCGCCAGTTGAAGTGCGAAATCGGTCGCCTCGATCGGGTTGAGCGGATCCTGATTCTGCATCTGGGTCGTCAGCATCTTCAGAAAGGTCTCGAAATCGGAACTGGCAAGCCCCGCGCGACCCGTGTGCTGCGCAGGCCCCGGGCCGGAGGGTGTGGCCCCTGTCGTTGCCGTGACGGCGGAGGAATCGGTGAGCATGAAAGGCTCCTTCTCTCAGATACGCAGGTCGAGTCGCCCGTCGGCAACGATCAGCCGCATCGCAGGCGCGGCAAGGGGAGGCGCGGCGGCCGGGGCCGGCCCGTCGTCGCTTGCGGTAGGTGCGATCTCGGGCGCAGGGCGCGGCGGGTGCTCGTGACGATTGCCGAAATCGAGCGTGACCTGCCCGTGTCCGGCCGCGCGCAACTCGCGCAGCAGGTCGTCGGCGTGGCGGCGCAGAAGGTCGGCCGTCTCGGGCCGCTCCGCAGCGATCTGGATCGTCAGCCCGGCATCGGATGCGGCCAGAACCATGCGCACACGGCCCAGTTCCGCTGGCGCGAGGGCAAGGTCCAGCGCGCCAGCGCCCCCGGGCACCGCGCGCCCCAGCCCATCGGTCATTTGCCGGATAACATAGGCGCCCGTGTCCGGTGCCGGGGCGGCGACCGGATGGCCGGCAGCGACAGGCACAGCCGAAGCGCCGGCGCGCACGCCAGCATCGACGGTGCCAGCAAGCGGGAAAAGCTGCTGCAGGGCTTCGCCCGTCAAGATCGGCGCGGGCGGGGGATTTGGCGCAGCGACGGCGGCGGCAGGCGTGGCAACAAGACCGGCCGGGGCCATATCGGGGCGTGCGGCGACGCCCGGCGAGGCAGTCACACCGGCCGGCACACCGGCCTGCTCCGTCGACCGGGCGGCGGCGCGCGCGCCCTTCTCCGGAAGGTCCTGCGTCCCGGGCGCTTTCGGGAAAGCGGAAGGTTCCGGTGCGACTGGCAGGCCCGTGCGTGCGCCGTCAGCGGAAGGCACGCGGCGGAGCAGGCCGTCCGAACGGTCGGCCAGCGGCCGCGCCTCGGCGCCATGGCGTGACTCTGCCCCGGCTGAGGTGCCGGGCGGGGCAGGGTCTGGGCTGAGTGGGTCAGGGGGGGCAGCAGGGTTGGAGGCGACCGGACCGGTGGCGGCCGTGGCGGGCTGTATCCGCGCCGACTGCACCGGTCGCGCCGCGCTTGCCGGCGCCTCGGTGCGCAGGCCTGCGGCCGTCACCGCTGAAACCTCCGCGGCACCGGGCATCCCCGCTACCGGCGCCTCATTGCGCGCCGCCGATGGCGCCATGAGCGCGGCTGGCATCTCCGCATCGGTCGCGGGCGTGCCGGGCCGCCCGGCGGTCGCCTGCGCCCCTTCGGCCGC
>SKUV01000044.1 GCA_007129775.1 Paracoccaceae bacterium
CCGGGCCCGGGCCTGCGGCCCGGCCCCTTGCCGCGCGCGGGCGCTGCCCGGCCCGCTGCGAGCGTCAGTTCCGCGCCAGCAGAACGCCCGGTTCGCGATAGAACAGATGACCGCCGATCTCGGCGGTGCGCGGGAACTGGCGCGACCAGCGCGGGTTCACCGCGCGGGTGTGGAAATGGGTCGCGCCCTGGGTCAACACCCGCGGCGCCCCGTCCTTCATCAGCCGCGCGATCTTGGCCACGCGGTCATAGGCGCGGCGCTCGCGGATCGTCTCGGGCCGTCCGTCGCAGGCAAAGGAGAACTGGCAGCCGCCGCCATTGGCCCGCGCCGCCCGTGCGCCCTGATAGACCACATTGCAGATCGTGTCCGGATAGGCCGGGCTGTCGACCCGGTTCAGGATCACCTCGGCCACCGCGAACTGACCCTCGATGCTTTCCCCGCGCGCCTCGAAATAGAGCGCCGTGGCGAGGCAGCGCCAGTTCTCGCTGCCCGATGCCGCCGGCAGCGCCTGCAGGAAAGTGTCGTCGTAAAGAACGCCCTCGCCATGCCGGCGGATAAGCTGGCGCACACGGTCGGGGCTGACGCTGGAGAGGGCCGCGCGCTCCTGACCGATCAGGCTGGCGACCCGGCTGCCGATCGCGTCGTCGGCGCTGGCGCCCCCGGCCGTGACGAGCGTCCCGGCCAGACCGCCACCGAAGATGACGGCCCCAAGTCCGATCGCGCCGCAAAATCCCTTCGCGCGGCGCAGCGCCGCCCTAACCAATCCGGTCATCACATCCCCCAGTCCGACGGGCCATGGCAGCGGCCGCGCCCCCAGTTGCACGCCGTCCCGTTCATGGCCCCGGTTTCATCCGGGCGTCGCCGCCCGGAAAAAACGATCCGCGGGCCTGCCCGGCATCACACGCTTGCGTCCTAGCGCAAGGACAGCCGTTGCCGGGCCGATGGAGGCAAATCAGGCCGGTTCATAAACGAAAATGTGATCAAGGTAAAGGATCGGAAATCCGTTCCGATTCGCTCCACGATTCAGGGCGCTTTTCCCGTGGTTCCTGCAGGGCCAGATGTGCTGCCGCCAGTCGCGCCACCGGCACCCGGAAAGACGAGCAGGAGACATAGTCGAACCCCGCGTTGCGGCAGAATGCGATGCTTTCGGGGTTGCCGCCATGCTCGCCGCAGATCGACAGCGTCAGCCCCGGGCGCGCGCGTCGGCCCCGCTCGGCGCCCAGCAACAGCAATTCGCCCACTCCGTCGGTATCGAGGATGTGGAACGGGTCCTCGCTGAATACGCCCTGCTGGACATAGGAATTCATGAACCGGCCGGCATCGTCGCGCGACAGGCCATAGGTCATCTGGGTCAGGTCATTGGTGCCGAAGGACAAAAAGGCCGCGTGCTGCACGATCTCGCCGGCGCGCAGCGCCGCGCGCGGGGTCTCCACCATCACGCCGAGGCGATAGTCGAAATCGCAGCCCTGCGCGACCTTGACGGCCGCGGCCACAGCGTCGATGCGGGATTTCACCATCTCCACCTCACGCCGGGCCGACACCAGCGGGATCATGATTTCCGGCACCACCGGCGGGCCCCGGCGGCTGGCCTCGACCGTTGCCTCGAAGATCGCGCGCGCCTGCATCTCGTAGATCTCGGGCAAGGTGATGCCCACCCGCACCCCGCGCATCCCCAGCATCGGGTTGAATTCGGCCAGAGCCTCGGCCCGGCGGGTGATTTCCGACAGGGGCTTGTCGAGCGCATTGGCCAGTTGCCGCAGACCCTCGCGCCCGTGGGGCAGGAATTCGTGCAGCGGCGGGTCGAAAAGCCGGATGCAGACGGGCTGGCCGTGCATGATCTCGAACAGGCGGATGAAATCATCCCGCTGCATCGGCAGCAGCCGGTCGAGCGCGGCGCGCCGGTCCTCGGAGGTGTCGGCAAAGATCATCTCGCGCATGACCGTAAGGCGATCATCCTCGAAAAACATGTGCTCGGTCCGGCACAGACCGATCCCCTCGGCCCGGAATTCGCGGGCGATCCGGGCATCGGCGGGCGTGTCGGCATTGGCCCGGATACCGATGTCGCGCACCGCGTCGGCCCATGCCAGCAGCGTGCGGAACACCCCGTCGAGCGCGGGCTCCAGCAGCTTCGCGGCACCGGCCAGCACCTCGCCGCGGGTGCCGTCCACGGTGATCACGTCGCCCTCGTGCAGCACGCGGCCATCGGCGGTGGTCAGGCTGCGGTCGCGCGCGTCGATGCGGATGGCACTGGCGCCCACAACGCAAGGCAGCCCCAGCCCGCGGCCGATCACCGCGGCATGGCTGGTCATGCCGCCGCGTTCCGTCAGCACGGCGCTGGCGGCATGCATGCCGCGAATATCCTCGGGCGTGGTTTCGCGCCGCACCAGAATGCAGGCCTCGCCACGGGATTCGCTGGCCTGCGCCGCGCTGGAGGTAAAGACGATACGCCCCTGCGCCGCGCCGGGGCTCGCGCCGATCCCGCGCGCGAGCACATCGCGTGCCGCCGCGGCATCCACCTGCGGGTGCAGCAGTTCCGACAGCGCCCGCGGCTCCACCCGCAACAGCGCATCGCGCCGGCTGATCACCTCGTCCTCGGCAAGCGTCACGGCGATGCGCACCGCCGCGCGCGAAGTGCGCGGCGCGCGCACCGCATCGAGCACCCAGAGCCGGCCGCCCTCGATCGTGAATTCGATCTGCATCTCTTCGCACAGGCGTTTCCGGCAGGCGGCGCCATGGCGCAGCAGATCGGCGAAGATTTCGGGGCAGCGTTCCTGCAGCGAGGGGCCGCGGGGATCGCGCGTCAGATAGATCGCGCCACCGTTCTCCGATAGCGCGGCACGGCCCTGCGCCTGACTTATGTAGCGCCCGGTCACCTGTTTGCGGCCCGTGGCGCTGTCGACGAACTGGATCACGCCGGTGCCGCATTCGCCCTGCCCCACGCCGCGTGCCATGGCCTGCACCACAAGGCCCAGACCGGCCTCCGCCGGCGCGCCCTTGGCCTGCCGCAACAGCCGCGCCGAGGTGCCTTCCCACGCCCGGGCCATGGAGCGCAGGACCTCGGCCAGTTGCCGCGCGGGCTCCTGCGGAAAGGGCTCTTCCATCTCGTCTTCGAACACCCGGAGCGCCATCTTCAGTGCTGCCTCGTCGCGGCCCGTGGCCTCGAAGGCATCGGGGTCGAGCCGCGCCACATGGGTCGCATAGGCCTGAATGAACTGCAGATAGAGCCGCGTCGCCGCGCCCTCGCCATGCTGTGCGGCCAGCCGGGCATGGGCATCGTCGTTCATTCCGATGTTGAGCATCGTGCCCGGACCGCCCCAGTCGGTATTCTGCGAACTGGGGCGCACCGAGATAAGCTGCCCCGCGCCGAAAAGCCCGAGCAGCGCCGCGGTATCCGGCATGTAGCCCTGCGCGATCGCCCGCACCGTGCGGAACGGCAGCGCCACGGTCCGCGGCACCGGCAGGTCGAGCCGGACCAGCCGCTGCAGGCATTTCGCCCGCCAGCCGTGGGTTTCGGTGGCGATGCGCGCTGTGGGCGTGATTTCGGAGTAGCTTTCGAACTCGTGACGTTTCTGCACTGCCGCGCTCCCTGTCGTGGCTGCAGCATACGCCAATGCCGCACCCGCGCAAGCCGTGCTCTGCATGGGGTCCGGGGGTGCAGCTTTTTCAGCGCAGCCCCGTTTTCCGCGCTGCAGCGTGCCCAGCCGCTTGCCTGCGCCGCGCCGCTCGCGCTAGAAGCCGTGCGGGGGTGATTAGCTCAGTTGGTAGAGCGTCTCGTTTACACCGAGAATGTCGGCGGTTCGAATCCGTCATCACCCACCAGACCCGGCCCATCGTCGCGCAATGGCCTCGGCTCCGGCGCGCCATGCCTGCGCGGTCGGTACGCCGCGGCCAAAGCGTCCCGGCATCCATGCCCCGGCTTGAACCCGCGCGCGATCTGCACCATCCTGCCCCCGCATGATCCGGATACGCCCCTTCACCGCGCCTGCCGGCAGGCGCATACCGCACCCACCTCGCCCCGGTGGACCGAAAGCGTGAACAGCGCGCGTCTGACTGCCGTGCTGTTGCCGGCGCCGTCGTTTCCGGCGTGGATTCTGGCCACGCTCTTTTTCATCGTCTCCCTGACGCCCAGCCTCGTTCCGCGCGAAGCGATCGTGCAGGCGTTGCTGAGCGGCGCGAGTCTCGCTTCGGGCTATGCGATCGGGCAGATGGCCTCGGCGGTCTGGGCGCGGATGCAGTTTCCGGGTGTGCGCAACGATTGGCTGCGGCCGTTGCGGCTTGGCGTTGCGGGGGCCTGCGTGCTGGCGGGCGGCGTCACGGTCTGGCTTGCCACGGGCTGGCAGGACGGACTGCGCGAGATACTGGGCATGCCGCCGGTGGAGGCCGCCCGCCCTTTCACCATCCTCGGCGGCGCGCTCGGCCTCTTTTTCGGGCTGTTCTGGCTGGCCATACTCACCCGTCTGATCGTCTCGCGACTGACAGGGCGGCTCGCGCGGAGGTTGCCGGGGCCGCAGGCACTTGCCGTGGCGATCCTGCTGACGGCGGTGCTGTTCTGGAATATCGGCAATGGTGTCATCGTGCGGAGCGCGTTCAACGCCGCGGACGCGACCTATGCCCGGCTCGATGCGCTGTTCGAAGAGCGCAGCCCCCGCCCCGAAGGCCCGCTCAAGACCGGCGGGCCGGAGTCGCTTCTGGATTGGGAGGGGCTGGGGCGGCAGGGCCGGCTGATGATCTCGGCCGGGCCCGATGCGGCGCAGATCGAGGCCCTGACCGGCGCTCCCGCGCTGGAGCCGCTGCGCGTCTATGTGGGGCTGAACTCTGCCCCCGACCCCGAGGAACGCGCCGCGCTGGCGCTGGCGGAATTGCAGCGCATCGATGGGTTTTCCCGCGGCACGCTTGTCATCGCCACGCCCAGCGGCACCGGCTGGGTCGATACCGTGGGGCAGCAGGCGCTGGAATACCTGTTGGGCGGCGATGTGGCGACCGTGTCGGTGCAATATTCCTATGTTGCAAGCTGGCTTGCGCTGCTGACCGACCCCGAATACGGGGTCGAGACAGCGCGCGCGGTCTTTGCCA
>SKUV01000403.1 GCA_007129775.1 Paracoccaceae bacterium
CGTGGATCGCTCCGTCGCCACAGGCGAGCGCCGCCTCGCGCACGGCCTCGGAATAGGTCGGATGCGCGTGGCAGGTCCGCGCCAGATCCTCCGCCGCCGCGCCGAATTCCATCGCCACGCAGATCTCGTGGATCAGATCGCCCGCCATCGGTCCGATGATATGGGCGCCGAGAATACGGTCGGTCTCCTTGTCGGCGAGGATCTTGACGAAGCCGTCGCCGGCGAAGTTGGCCTTGGCGCGTCCGTTGCCCATGAAGCTGAACTTGCCCACCTTGTAGGCCCGCCCGGCCTCCTTGAGGCTTTCCTCGGTCTCGCCCAAGCTTGCCACCTCCGGGTGGGTGTAGATCACGCCGGGGATCACGCCGTAATTCACATGGCCCGCCTGCCCGGCGAGGATCTCGGCCACGGCCATGCCCTCGTCCTCGGCCTTGTGCGCCAGCATCGGCCCGGCGATCACGTCGCCGATGGCATAGATACCCTTGACCGAGGTCGCGTAATGCCGGTCGGTTTCGATCTGGCCGCCCCTGGTCAGTTTGACGCCCAGCGCCTCCAGCCCCAGCCCTTCGGTATAGGGCCTGCGGCCGGTGGCCAGCAGCACCGTATCGGCATCGATCACATGCGCGCTGTCGTCCTTGCGCAGGACATAGCTGACCTTGGCCTTGGTCTTGAGCACCTCGACCCCCTGCACCGCCGCGCCGAGGATGAACTCCATCCCCTGTTTCTTCAGCAGCCGCTGGAAGGTCTTGGCGACCTCGCCGTCATTGCCGGGGATGATCCGGTCGAGGTATTCGAGCACCGTCACCTCGGCCCCCAGCCGGGCATAGACCGACCCCATCTCCAGCCCGATGACGCCGCCGCCGATCACCACCAGCCGCTTGGGCACCTTGCCCAACTCCAGCGCGCCGGTGGAGGTGACGACGGTCTTTTCATCCACTTCCACCCCCTTCAGGCTGGCCGAGGCGGAGCCCGAGGCGATCACGATATTCTTCGCCTCGTGCAGATCATCGCCGACCCTGACCTTGCCGGGCCCCTCGATGCTGGCCCAGCCCTTGATCCGGTCCACCTTGTTCTTCTTGAACAGGAATTCGATCCCCTTGGTGTTCTGCCCGATGACATCGTCCTTGTAGGCCAGCATCGCCTTCCAGTCGACCTTGGGCTTGACCGCGCCAAGACCCATCGCCTCGAAATTATGTTCGGCCTCGTGCAGCATATGGGTGGCGTGCAGCAGCGCCTTGGACGGGATGCAGCCCACGTTCAGGCAGGTGCCGCCAAGGGTCTCGCGGCCCTCGACACAGGCCACCTTGAGGCCCAGTTGCGCGGCGCGGATGGCACAGACATAGCCGCCGGGGCCGGAGCCGATGACGATGAGGTCGTAGGACATGAAACTCTCCTTGGCAGTCGGGGCGCTTGGGTGGCCCGGCGGGCGCGTCTCCCCGCCCCGGGGACGGTCGAAAGGGGTCAGCCGGCCGCTGCAATCAGCGCCGATACGAGCATGGCGATGGTGGCGAAGAAGCCCACGCCCCAGATGATGGAGCGCCCGGGCACCCAGCCGAAGGCATAGGCCGGGATATAGAGGATGCGCGCAGCCAGATAGGCCCATGCGCAGGCGGCGGTGAAGCCGCCGGACTGGCCGGCAAGGGTGACCACCAGCACCGCCGGGGTGAACAGCGCCAGCGCCTCGAAATGGTTCTGCAGCGCCCGATTGAGTCGTGCCGGAATGCCGCTCAGCGGTTTGTGCTCGTCGCGCGGCGAGGTGGTGTAGCGCGGCCCGAGTTGCAGATTGGCGGTGACCGACAGCAGCATATACTGCACGACCTGCAACAGAAGCGCGAGGGCGAGGACGAAAAGTTCGGGCGTCATGGCAGGGCCACTCCGATCAGCATCGCGACAAGGCCCAGCGTGGCGACAAGCCAGCAGGCGGTGCGCAGGTGGGGCAGGCCCGAGGCATAGGCCGGCAGATAGGCCGCGCGCGCGCAAAGATAGACGGCCGCACCGGCCCCGATCAGGGGCGCAACACGGGCCGAGACATGCGTGGCAAGAACGAGCGCAAGGAAAACCGGCGCGGTTTCCAGAAAGTTGCGCAAGGCCCGCTCCAGCCGACCGGCGAGGTGCGCGCGCGTCGCGGGCACATCGTCGCGCGGCCCCCGCGTCCACGCATCCCCGACAGCGGCCTTCAGCGCGAAGGATTGCGCGCCCACATGGACGAGCGCCAGAAGCGCGAAGGCGCACAGGGCGAGCACGATCTGATCGCCGGTCATGCCGTCATCCCTCGAACCCCCTGGCCTGCGCCGCGCCGATCACCTGTGCCTGGCTCTGCCCGTGCTCGGCACTGCGTGCCCGCGCGATCTGCGCGGCATGGGCATCGGCGCCGGGCGAACTTTCGCCGGTAAAGAGAACCGCCGCCACCGCATTGGCCTCATGCGCCGGTCGCCCGCCATCCAGCTCGTTGAGAAAGGTGGCGGCCCGGATGAACCGCCGCCCCTGCCGGACGCTCTGGAGCACCACGAGCGCGACGAGAACGAGGGCAACGAGGAAGAGGACGAACAGCATCACAGATCCATAAGCAGCCGCCGCGGGTCCTCCAGTGCCTCCTTCACCCGCACGAGGAAGGTGACCGCGCCCTTGCCGTCGACGATCCGGTGATCATAGCTCAGCGCCAGATACATCATCGGGCGGGCCACGATCTGGCCCTTCACTACCATGGGGCGTTCCTGAATCTTGTGCATCCCCAGAATGCCCGATTGCGGCGGGTTCAGGATCGGCGAGGACATGAGCGAGCCATAGACACCGCCATTGGAGATGGTGAACGATCCGCCCTGCATCTCGGCCATGGACAGCTTGCCGTCGCGGGCGCGGGCGCCCAGTTCGGCGATCTTCTTCTCGATCGCGGCGAAACCCATCTGGTGGGCGTCGCGCACCACCGGCACCACGAGGCCCGAGGGCGTGCCGACGGCCACACCCATATGAACATAGTTCTTGTAGACGATGTCGGTGCCGTCGATCTCGGCATTGACCTCGGGCACTTCCATCAGCGCATGGCAGCAGGCCTTCACGAAGAAGGACATGAAGCCGAGCTTCACCCCGTGCTTCTTCTCGAACACGTCCTTGTATTCGCTGCGCAGGCCCATGACCGCGCCCATGTCCACCTCGTTATAGGTGGTCAGCATGGCGGCGGTGTTCTGTGCCTCCTTCAGCCGCCGGGCGATGGTCTGGCGCAGGCGGGTCATTTTCACGCGTTCCTCGCGCGCGGCATCCTCGGCGGCGACCGGCTGCCGCGGGGCCTGTTGGGCAGCGGGGGCGGGCACGGTCGCCGAAGGCGCCGGGGCCGCGCCCGCGGCCTTGATCGCGTCCTGCACGTCATGCTTCATCACCCGGCCGTCGCGGCCGGTGCCCTGCACCTGATCGGGGGACAGGCCCTTTTCGGCCATCAGCTTCTTGGCCGAAGGCGCATCCTCCACGTCGCGGCCGGCCGTTTCGGGGGCCTTGTCGGCCTTCGGGGCGCTGTCCTGCGCCGGCGTGTCGCCATCGCCCGAACCCTTGGCCGCGCTCTTCCCGGAGGACAGGACCGCAAGCTTGCCGCCAGCCTGCACCGTGCTGCCTTCCTCGGCGAGGATTTCGGACAGAACGCCCGCCGCCGGGCTCGGCACCTCGACGCTGACCTTGTCGGTTTCCAGTTCGCACAGCATTTCGTCGGCGGCGACGCTGTCGCCGGCTCTCTTGAACCATGTGGAGACGGTGGCCTCGGTCACGCTCTCACCGAGGGTGGGGACCATCACATCCACGGTCTCGCCGCCTTTTCCGCCGGAGACGGACTTCCTGCCCTCGGCCTTTTCGGCGGAGGGGCGCGGCTCCGGCGTCTCGGATCCGGCCTCGCCGCTTTCGGAGATCACCGCCAGAAGCGCATCCACTCCCACGCTGTCGCCCTCGGAGGCGACGACATCGGCCAGAACGCCTGCGGCGGGCGAAGGCACTTCGACCGTTACCTTGTCGGTTTCCAGCTCGCACAGCATTTCGTCCACCGCCACGCTGTCGCCGGGTTTCTTGAACCAGGTGGCGACGGTCGCTTCGGTGACGCTTTCGCCCAGGGTGGGCACTCGGACTTCGGTTGTCATCTGGTCTTATCCTTCGATGGTCAGCGCTTCGTCAACGAGCGCCGTCTGCTGTGCCTTGTGTTGCGATGCGAGGCCCGTGGCGGGCGATGCCGTGGCCGGGCGGCCGACATAGCGCGCGCGGCTGTGCCGGGCGCCGATGCGGGTCAGGACCCATTCCAGATTGGGATCGATAAAGGTCCAGCCGCCCTGGTTCTTGGGTTCTTCCTGACACCAGATCACCTCGGCGTCCTTGAAGCGTTCTAGTTCCCGCACGAGGCTCATGGCCGGGAAGGGATAGAATTGCTCGACCCGCAACAGATAGACATCGTCGATCCCGCGTGCGTCGCGCTCCTCCAGAAGGTCGAAATAGACCTTGCCCGAGCAGATCACGACCCGTCGGATCCGGTCATCCGCTGCGAGCCTGGTTTCCGAATTCCCCTTTTCGGCATCATCCCACAGCACCCTGTGGAAGGACGATCCGTCCAGGAAATCCGCCGCATCGGAAATGCAGAGCCGGTGGCGCAGCAGGGATTTCGGCGTCATCAGCACCAGCGGCTTGCGGAAGCTGCGGTGAATCTGGCGGCGCAGGATGTGAAAGTAATTCGCCGGGGTGGTGCAATTGGCGATGATCCAGTTGTCCTCGGCGCACATCTGCAGGAATCGCTCCAGCCGGGCGCTCGAATGCTCCGGCCCCTGCCCTTCGTAGCCGTGCGGCAGCAGCATCACCAGCCCGGACATGCGCAGCCACTTGCGTTCGCCGGAAGAGATGAACTGGTCGAACATGATCTGCGCGCCATTGGCGAAATCGCCGAACTGCGCTTCCCACATCACCAGGGCATTGGGCTCGGACAGCGAAAAGCCGTATTCGAACCCGAGCACGGCGTATTCCGACAGCATCGAGTCGATCACCTCGTAGCGCGATTGCCCGGCGCGGATGTGATTGAGCGGAAAGTGCCGCTCTTCGGTGGATTGGTCGATGAAGGCCGAATGGCGCTGGCTGAAGGTGCCACGCATACTGTCCTGTCCGGCCAGCCGCACGGGATAGCCCTCGGTCAGCAGCGACCCGAAGGCCAGCGCCTCGGCGGTGGCCCAGTCGAAGCCCTTGCCGTTCTCGAACATCTCGCGCTTGCTCTGAAGCTGGCGCGCGACGGTGCGGTGGATATCGAAGCCATCGGGGACCCGGGTCAGCGCGGCGCCGACCTCGTGCAGCGTTTCCTTGCTGATCCATGTCTGGCCGCGCTGGTATTCCTCGCCCTCGCGGTTGAGGTGCGACCAGCGGCCGTCGAGCCAGTCGGCCTTGTTCGGCTTGAAGGTCTTGCCGGCCTCGAACTCCTCGTTGAGATGGGCCTGAAAGGCGGCCTTCATGTCCTCGATCTCGCCTTCGGGGATCAGCCCGTCGGCCACCAGTCGTTCGGTATAAAGCTGCAGCGTCGTCTTGTGCCGCTTGATCCGGTTATACATCACCGGATTGGTGAACATCGGCTCGTCGCCTTCGTTATGGCCGAAGCGGCGATAGCAGAAGACGTCGATCACCACGTCCTTGCGGAACTTCTGGCGGAATTCCACCGCCACTTTCGCGGCATGCACCACGGCCTCGGGGTCGTCGCCGTTGACGTGGAATATCGGCGCCTCGACCATCAGCGCGATGTCGGTCGGATAGGGCGAGGAGCGGCTGAAATGCGGCGCCGTGGTGAAACCGATCTGGTTGTTCACCACGATATGGATCGTGCCGCCGGTGCGGTGGCCGCGCAGCCCCGACAGGCCGAAACATTCGGCCACCACGCCCTGCCCGGCGAAGGCGGCATCGCCATGCAGCAGCAGCGGCAGGACGCTGGTGCGATCACTGTCGTTGTTCTGGTCCTGCTTGGCGCGGGCCTTGCCTAGAACGACCGGGTTGACCGCCTCCAGATGGCTGGGGTTGGCGGTCAGCGACAGATGCACGGTGTTACCGTCGAATTCCCGGTCGGACGAGGCGCCGAGGTGGTATTTCACGTCGCCCGAGCCATCCACATCCTCGGGCTTGAAGCTGCCGCCCTGAAATTCGTTGAAGATCGCGCGATAGGGCTTGCCCATGACATTGGCCAGAACCGACAGCCGGCCCCGGTGCGGCATGCCGATCGCGATTTCCCGCACCCCCAGCGCGCCGCCGCGCTTGATGATCTGCTCCATCGCGGGGATCACCGCCTCGCCCCCGTCGAGGCCGAAGCGTTTGGTGCCCATGTACTTGACGTGCAGGAACTTTTCGAAGCCCTCGGCCTCGACCAGCTTGTTCAGGATCGCCTTGCGGCCGGTTTTGGTGAACTGGATTTCCTTGCCGTAGCCCTCGATCCGCTCTTTCAGCCATGCCGATTGCTCGGGGTCCGAGATATGCATGTACTGCAGCGCGAAGGTGCCGCAATAGGTGCGGCGCACGATCTCGACGATCTGACGGATGGAGGCCATCTGCAGCCCCAGAACGTTGTCGATGAAGATCGGGCGGTCCATGTCGGCTTCGGTGAAGCCATAGGATTTCGGGTCCAGTTCGGGATGCGTGGTCTGGTCGCGCATGCCCAGAGGGTCCAGATCGGCCACCAGATGGCCCCGGATGCGATAGGCGCGGATCAGCATCAGCGCCCGGATCGAATCGAGCACCGCCCGCTGCACCTGCGCGTCGGTCAGCGAAACGCCCTGTTCCTCGGCCTTGGCGGCGATCTTGCGGCCTGCGGCGCGGGCCTCTGCCGGGGGCGCGGCCCATTCGCCGGTCAGCGCCGCGGTCAGGTCATCCACCGGCTGCGGCGGCCAGTCGCGCCGCGCCCAGCTTGGCCCCTGCGCGGCTTTGCGGGCCACCGCATCCTCGTCCTGCAGTTGCTGGAAGAACGCGACCCATGCCGGATCGACCGAGGCCGGATTGTCGGCATAGCGCGCGTGCAATTGGTCGATCCAGACGGCGTTGTGGCCCTGCAGGAAACCGGGGTCGGCGGCGTTCGGGGGGCTTTGTTCGGTCATGGCTGTCGTGCCTCGGGCTGGGGAACAGGAAACGGCGAGTTCAGGGGGTGGCGGCGGGGCGGTAGGGAACACGCGTGGTGGTCACGATGGGCAGCGGCGCCATTCCGGCGATGGCATCCGGGGTGAATTCATGGTGCAGCAGCAACGGGCCCGGGTTGGCGGGATCGCCCGAGCCCCCGATAACCGAAATCCGCAGCGCGCCGTTGTCGGACTCGCGCAGCGCGACGGGCAGGTCCAGCACCGGCTTCAGATCCGACACCGCGATGTCGCCAGAGACCGTGCAGGTCGCACCGCTGCGGTTGCCGACAAAATCGGTGATGCGCCCGAAGCCGAAGCCGCCCGGCAGCGTGAACCAGTGATCGGCGTCGGTGTCGGCGTCGATCCATATCAGCAGGAAGTCGATCTTGTCGGCGACATCCCCGGCGGCTTCGTCCGGGGTGAGGTCGCCGAACCAATGCGCCCCGTGCATGGCCGCCACCTCCATCGGGGCATGGGCGCGGGCGGCGGCCAGCCGGTCGGCGGGATCGAGCGGTTGCCACCCCGCCGCGACAAGCGCATCGCGCCGGGCGGCAAAGTCGCGCCGCGTGTCGAGGCAGGCCAGCAAGCCATCCCGCAGTTCGGGCAGCAGCCCGGCCCGGGCGGGACCGGGCATCGCGAGGCCCAGCGACAGCAGCACGGCACCGCCCGCAAGGGTCGCGCCCGCCGTTGCCCGCACCTGCGCCATCGCCATGCCCCCGCTGCCCTAGCCGATCGCCTTCAGCACCGCCTCGCCCAGCGTGGCGGGGCTGTCGGCGACGACGATACCGGCCGATTTCATCGCCTCGATCTTGCTTTCCGCATCGCCCTTGCCGCCGGCAACGATGGCGCCGGCATGGCCCATCCGGCGGCCCGGCGGCGCGGTGCGCCCGGCGATGAAGCCGGCGGTGGGCTTGGAGCGCCCGCGCTTTGCCTCGTCCTTGAGGAATTGCGCGGCCTCTTCCTCGGCCGAGCCGCCGATCTCGCCGATCATGATGATCGAGGTGGTTTCAGGGTCGGCCAGAAACATCTCCAGCACGTCGATATGTTCGGTCCCCTTGATCGGGTCGCCGCCGATGCCGACGGCGGTGGATTGCCCCAGCCCGCTGTCGGAGGTCTGCTTGACCGCCTCATAGGTCAGCGTGCCCGAACGCGACACCACGCCGACCGATCCGCGCTTGTGGATATGGCCGGGCATGATGCCGATCTTGCAGGCGTCGGGCGTGATCACCCCGGGGCAGTTCGGCCCGATCAGCCGGCTGTTGGAGCCTTCGAGCGCGCGTTTGACCTTCATCATGTCCAGAACCGGGATGCCCTCGGTGATG
Organism: Paracoccaceae bacterium; assembly: GCA_007129775.1. GTDB lineage: Bacteria > Pseudomonadota > Alphaproteobacteria > Rhodobacterales > Rhodobacteraceae > Rhodobaculum. Next base: position 8,417 of record SKUV01000403.1, read on the forward strand.
CAGATGATCAGTTCCATCCCGGCGTCGATCGCCTCCAGGATCGAATCGGCGGCGAAGGGGGGCGGGACGTAGATCACGCTGGCATTGGCCTCGGTCTTCGCCTTCGCCTCGTGGACGGAGTTGAAGACAGGCAGGTTCAGATGCGTGGCGCCGCCCTTGCCCGGGGTGACGCCCCCGACCATCTTCGTGCCGTAGGCGATGGCCTGTTCGGAATGGAAGGTGCCCTGGCTGCCGGTGAAGCCCTGACAGATTACACGGGTGTTTTCGTCGACGAGAATGGCCATTCGGGCCTCCTTGGAAATCTTCTTGCGGCGGCGGGGCTCAGCCCTTGACGGCCTTGACGATCTTCTGCGCGGCGTCCGACAGGTTGTCGGCGGCGATTACATCGAGGCCGGAGGAGTTGATGATCTCCTTGCCCTTTTCGACATTCGTGCCTTCGAGCCGGACCACCAGAGGCACCTGCAGACCCACTTCCTTGACCGCGGCGATCACCCCTTCGGCGATGATGTCGCAGCGCATGATGCCGCCGAAGATGTTGACGAGGATGCCTTTGACGTTCGCATCCGAGGTGATGATCTTGAACGCCTCGGTCACCTTGTCCTTGCTGGCCCCGCCGCCCACGTCGAGAAAGTTCGCGGGCTCGGCTCCGTAGAGCTTGATGATGTCCATCGTCGCCATGGCAAGGCCCGCGCCGTTGACCATGCAGCCGATCTCTCCATCCAGCGCGATGTAGTTGAGATCGAATTTCGAGGCCGCGAGTTCCTTGGGGTCTTCCTCGGATTCATCGCGCAGCGCGAGGATGTCGGGCTGGCGGTAAAGGGCGTTGGAATCGAAGCCCATCTTGGCGTCGAGGCATTTCAGATCGCCGGCCTCGGTCACGATCAGGGGGTTGATCTCGACCATCTCGGCGTCGCGTTCGACGAAGAGCTTGTAGAGTTTGTTCACCAGATCGACGCATTGCTTGACCTGCTTGCCCTCTAGCCCCAGTGCGAAGGCGACGCGGCGGCCGTGAAAGCCCTGAATGCCCGCGGCCGGATCAATGCTGAACGACAGGATCTTGTCGGGCGTGCTGGCGGCGACCTCTTCGATATCCATGCCGCCTTCGGTCGAAACGACGAAACTGATGCGGCTCGTCTGACGGTCCACCAGCAGCGCGAGGTAAAGCTCGCGCGCGATGTCGGAACCGTCTTCGATATAGATGCGGCCCACGGTCTTGCCGGCGGGGCCGGTCTGATGGGTGACCAGCGTGCGGCCTAGCATCGCGGCAGCGTGGTTCGCGGCCTCTTCCACCGATTTGGCGATGCGCACGCCGCCCTTGTCACCGGCCGAGGGTTCGACGAACCGGCCCTTGCCGCGGCCGCCGGCGTGAATCTGGGCCTTGACCACCCAGAGCGGGCCGTCCATCTCGCCCGCGGCGGATTTGGCCTCGTCGGCCTTGAAGACGACGCGGCCATCGGAGACCGGCACGCCATAGCTGCGCAGCAGGGCTTTTGCCTGGTATTCATGGATGTTCACGAAACTGTCCCGTCGTTTTGGTTGCGTTGCCGGGGTGATGGCACAGCAACGGGCGGAAAAAAACGGGTTTTCGTGAGAACAGGCGGATTTCCGATCAGAAAACCGCCTTTGTGATCACGCACTTTTCGCGCGTGATCACAAATCGCCGCAGCGCGTCGTCAGGCCAGCGTGCTGTCGATTCCCTTGCAGGCGTCGACGAGGCCGCGCACCGCCTCGACCGATTTGTCGAACATTGCCTGTTCGTCCTTGGCCAGCTTGATGTCGATGACCTTTTCGATGCCGCCGGCGCCGATCACCGTGGGCACGCCCACATACATGCCCTTCAGGCCGAATTCGCCGTCGCACCATGCGGCGCAGGGCAGCACGCGTTTCTGATCCTTCAGATAGGCCTCGGCCATCTCGATGGCGCTGGTCGCCGGGGCGTAATAGGCCGAACCGGTTTTCAGCAGGCCCACGATCTCGGCGCCGCCGTCGCGGGTGCGCTGCACGATCGCGTCGAGCCGGTCCTGCGTGGTCCAGCCCATCGCCACAAGATCGGGCAACGGGATGCCGGCGACGGTGGAGTAGCGCACAAGCGGCACCATCGTGTCGCCATGCCCGCCCAGCACGAAGGCGCTGACATCGCGCATGGAAACGCCGAATTCCACCGACAGGAAGTGCCGGAACCGCGCGCTGTCCAGCACGCCGGCCATGCCCACCACCTTTTCATGGGGCAGGCCCGAAAACTCGCGCAGCGCCCAGACCATCGCATCAAGCGGGTTGGTGATGCAGATCACGAAGGCATCGGGGGCATGGGCCTTGATGCCTTCGCCCACGGCCTTCATCACCTTGAGGTTGATGCCCAGCAGATCGTCGCGGCTCATCCCCGGTTTGCGGGGCACACCGGCGGTGACGATGCAGACCGAAGCGCCGGCGATATCGGCGTAATCGGTGGTGCCCTTGAGATTGGCGTCGAAGCCTTCCGAGGGGCCGGATTCGGCGATGTCGAGGGCCTTGCCCTGCGGCGTGCCGTCAGCGATGTCGAACAGGACGATGTCACCGAGTTCCTTGATCGCGGCGAGATGGGCGAGCGTGCCGCCGATCTGCCCGGCGCCGATAAGCGCGATCGTGGGTCTGGCCATGTGGATAGTCTCCGGTCGGTTGTTGACGGCGCGTGCCTAGTGCGTTGCGGGCCCCCGCGCAAGGGCGCAGCGCCGGCCGGGGCCGCGGCGCGGGGCTGTCCATTCGCGCAGCGATGGGATAAGGCGACGATCTGGCAACGATTTTCGACGGGGGCGGGGTGAGCTTCGATCTGCTGTTCTTCGCCTTCGCGATCCCGGCGGTGCTGTTCGCCGGGGTGTCGAAGGGGGGGTTCGGAAACGGCGCGGCCTTTGCGGCGACCCCGATTCTCGCGCAGATCCTCGACCCGGCGCTGGCGCTGGCGGTGATGCTGCCGCTGCTGATGATGATGGATGTGGCCGCCGTGCCAGTCTACTGGCGAAAGTGGCACGGGCGCGCGGTGGCTGTCCTGCTGATGGGGGCGGTGCCGGGTATCGTTCTGGCCGGTGCGGTCTACAGCTTTACCGACCCCGATGTCTTCCGCCTTCTGATCGGGGTGATGGCGCTGGGCTTCGTCGCCTACCAGGCCGTGCGCCGGGCGGGCTGGCTGCGGATCGGGGCCACGCGCTTTTCCGGCGTGAAGGGCACGGTCGCGGGGCTGGTCGCGGGGTTCACGAGCTTCATCAGCCATGCCGGCGGGCCGCCGGTGGCGATGTTCCTGCTGCCGCTGGGCCTGGACAGGACCACCTATCAGGCGACCACAGTTCTGTTTTTCTGGGCGGTCAACCTGATCAAGCTGTTGCCCTATGTCCTGCTGGGGTTCTTTACCGCGCAGACGCTGCTGGCCAACCTGATCCTTGCGCCGCTGGCGTTTCTGGGGGTCTATATCGGGGTGCGGGCGCATCGGGTGATGTCCGAAGGGCTTTATTTCGGCATCACCTATGTGGTGCTGACGGTCAGCGGTGCGCGGCTGATCTGGATGGCGCTGACCTGAGGCGCCCGCGCGGGCCGGTCAGGCCGGTGTGCCGAGGCTGGGCAGCGCGGCTTCCATGTTCTCGAATCCGTGGCCGGAGGCGAGAAGGCAGGTCATCCCGCTGGCCAGCGTCACCGTGATCGTCCAGTTTCCGGTTTCGGACGACGCGAACACCTCCACCACCGCGTTGGAATGGGCGAGCCCCATGGACCGGCGCGTTTCGCCAAAGCGGTTTTCCAGCATGTCGAGCGCCCGCTCCCGTTCGAGGCAGCGCAATTGCTGCGCCTGCGCCTGTGCGGGCGTGGCTGCGGGCAGCGTGGCGAAAAGGCTCACGGTCAGGGCGGCGGCGAGTATCTGTTTCATGCGGGCAAGCCTTTGCTGCGGGCCCGGCGGCGCGGCCCGTCAGGCGGCGCGGCGGCACCCTCTGACTGGACACGCCGGCCCGGACGGGTGCGGCAGGCCCAAGGCTGCGCCGAAGATGGCAAAGAAACCGTTAACGCAACGGACTCGAGCGGCGGTCTCGAGGGGGCGGACTCGACGGGGCGGACCCAAAAGGGCGGCTCCGGCCCGGAAGCGCCGCGCGCTGCAGCGCAGAAATCGTGCTTGCGGATCGCTGCGAAGATATGGTCTGACACGAAACAATCTTGCGAGGAGAGAATCATGGATGCCCGACCCTACCGCTCTGTCCTCTATATTCCGGGCTCGAAGGCGCGGGCGCTGGAAAAGGCCGCCGGCCTTGCCTGTGACGCGATCATCTTCGATCTGGAGGATGCGGTCGCGGTGACGGAAAAGGCCTCGGCGCGGGCGCTTCTGGCCGAAACGCTGGCGCGGACGGAGTACGGGCCGCGCGCGAAACTGCTGAGGATCAACGATCTGGCAAGCGACTGGGGCCGGGCCGATCTGGAGGTGCTGGCCGAAACGGGCCCCGAGGCGATCCTGCTGCCCAAGGTGGGCAGTGCCGCCGATGTGGAGGCGCTGGCGCGGTTTCTGGATGCCCGGCCCGCGACGGCCGAGACGCGGATATGGGCCATGATGGAGACCCCGCAAGGCGTGCAGAACGCACCGGCCATTGCACGGGCGCCCCGGATGGCGGGCTTCGTGATGGGCACGAACGATCTGGCCAAGGAACTGGGCGCGCGCTTTCGCCCCGACCGGCTGCCGCTGATGCTGGCGTTGCAGGCCTGTCTGATGGCCGCCCGCGGCGCCGGGATCGTGGCGGTGGATGGTGTCTTCAACGCCTTTCGTGACGAAGATGGCTTGCGGGCCGAATGCGAACAGGGCCGCGATCTGGGATTTGACGGCAAATCGCTGATCCATCCCGCCCAGATCGATACCGCCAATGCGGTCTTCGCCCCGGCGCCGGAGGAACTGGACCTCGCCCGCCGCCAGATCGCCGCATGGCAGGAGGCCACGGAGCGGGGCGAGGGGGTCGCCGTGGTGGATGGCAGGATCGTCGAAAACCTGCATATTGAAACCGCCCGGCGCCAGATCGCCCGGGCCGAGGCAATTGCACGGCTGAAGGAGGCGATGTGACATGGCAGGCTTGATCATTCTGGCGCTGGGCGTGGGGTTGTGGGTCGTGGCCCATATGTTCAAGCGCCTCGCGCCGGCGCAGCGCGCCGCTTTGACCCGCGCGATGGGCGAGGGGTCAAAGGGCATCTTCGCCCTTCTGATCGTCGCCTCGATCGTGTTGATGGTGATCGGCTATCAGCGGGCGGAGCTGATCTGGCTGTGGTTTCCGCAGGTCTGGTTCGGGCATCTCAACAACCTGCTGGTGCTGGTCGCCTTCTACGTCTACGGCATCGGCATGGCGCGCGGGGTGTTGTCGACCAAGGTGCGCCATCCGCAATTGTGGGGCACCTTCATCTGGGCCGCGGCGCATTTGCTGGTAAAGGGGCATCTGGCGGGACTGATCCTGTTCGGCGGGCTTGCCGTCTGGGCGCTGGCCGCCATTGCGGCGATCAACGCGCAGGATGGTGGCTGGTCGCCGAAACCGGCCAAGGGCGGCTGGATGCGCGATCTGGTGGCCGTGCCGATCGTGCTGGTGGTCTATGCCATCGTTGGGGCCATTCACACATGGCTGGGCGTCAACCCGTTCGGCGGGCTGTGAGGGGGCGCGGGATGAAAGCCTATCGATTGCTCACGGGCGAGGATACGCCGGCCTTTTGCCACAAGGTCACCCGGGCGCTGGCCGAAGGGTGGGAGTTGCACGGCAGCCCCGCCTATGGCTATGACGCGGCCAATGGCATCATGCGCTGCGCGCAGGCGGTGACCAAGGACGTCCCGGGCGCAAGCTACGACCCCGAGATGAAGCTCGGGGAGTTGTGATGAAGACCAGCCCCGGCCGCTTTTTCGAGGATTATCGCCCGGGAGAGACCATCACCCATGCGGTGCCGCGCACGGTGAAGATGGGGGAGCGCGCGCTTTACCACATGCTCTATCCGGCGCGGCATGCGCTTCATTCCTCGGATATCTTCGCGCAAGCCTGCGGCCTGCCCTTCAGCCCGCTGGACGATCTGATCGTGTTTCATACCGTGTTCGGCAAGACGGTGCCCGATATCAGCCTGAACGCGGTGGCCAATCTGGGCTATGCCGAGGGGCGGTTTCTGGCCCCGGTCTGGCCGGGCGACACGCTGAGCGCGACCTCCGAGGTCATCGGCCTGCGCGAAACGTCGAACGGCAAGGCCGGGGTCGTGTGGGTGCGCACCACGGGGCGTAACCAGCACGGGCAACCGGTGCTGGAATATGTGCGCTGGGTCATGGTGCGCAAGCGCGACCCGAAGGCCCCGGCCCCGGCCCCGGTATTGCCCGAACTGTCCCCGGCAGTGGCGGCCGAAAGGCTGGTGATCCCGCGCGGGCTGGATTTCACCGGCTATGACTTCGCCCTTGCCGGAGAGCCGCACCGCTGGGCCGATTATGCCATCGGCGAAACGATCGACCATGTGGACGGCGTGACGGTGGAAGAGGCCGAGCACATGCTCGCCACCCGCCTGTGGCAGAACACGGCCAAGGTGCATTTCGACGCGACGCTGCGCGATGATGGCCGCCGCCTGATCTATGGCGGCCATGTCATCAGCCTCGCGCGGGCGCTGTCGTTCAATGGGCTGGCCAATGCGCAGATGATTGTCGCGATCAATGGCGGCGCCCATGCCAACCCCTGTTTCGCGGGTGACACGGTGCGGGCGTGGTCCGAAGTGCTCGACCGGGCCGAGACCGGCGCGCCGGGCGTGGGCGTGTTGCGGCTGCGGCTGGTGGCCGTGCGCGACGGCGCGCCGCCCTTCGCCCTGCGGGACGCGGAGGGCCGATATCGGGCCGATGTGCTGCTGGATTTCGATTACTGGGCGCTGATTCCCCTGTGATCCAGCGGGCTGCTGACTTGTGATCACAGTGCGTTTTCATGTGATAACAAATCGGAAAAACCGCCGAGTGCTACAATAAACCACACGGATTTCCGCTGCCGATCCGTAGACAATACGGTATTTTACGGTATGCAATGCGCCTCAGGCGCCCGCAGCAAGGGCGATACAGGATGCGAGGGAATCCATGGCTGACGTCAACCGCGGCAACCGCCCGCTATCGCCCCATCTGCAGATTTACCGTCTGCCGATCGCGCCCATCAGCTCGATCCTGAACCGCATCACAGGGGTCGGCATGACGCTCGCGGCCATCCTGATCGTGTGGTGGTTCGTGGCCGGCGCCTTCAGCGCGGGGTATTTCGAGTTCGTGGACGGCATGCTGACCTCGATCCTCGGGCATCTGGTGCTGATCGGCTCGCTCGCGGCGCTGTGGTATCACATGCTCAACTCCATCCGTCACCTGATCTGGGACACCGGGCGGATGATGGATGTGGCGACGGTCGAAAAGACCAGCTGGATCGTGTTCGGCGGCACTGTCGTTCTGACGCTGCTGACCATCATCATCATCTGAAAGGGGCCGGAGCCATGGGGTTCAAAACGGATTACGCCCGCGTGCACGGCACCGGCGCGGCCGGCGAAGGGGTCGGGCACTGGTGGTCGCAGCGGATCACTTCGGTCGCGCTCATTCCGCTGACGCTTTTGTTCATCGTGCCGTTCGGCCGGGCGCTTGGCGAAGGGCATGCCGCCTTTGTCGCGACCTATTCGAACCTTTGGCACGCGCTGGTGGCGATCCTGTTCATCATCGCGGCGTTTCGCCACCTGCAACTGGGCTTGCAGGTGGTGATCGAGGATTATGTCTCGGCCAAGGAATGGCGCACGGGCCTGCTCTTGGCCAACACGCTGCTGACGACGGCATTCGCCATCGCCGGCGTGCTGGCCGTGGCCTCCGTGCTGTTCGGCGCTTGAGGATTGGGGAATATGGCAGCTTACGAATACGAAGAACACACCTATGATGTGGTCGTGGTGGGTGCCGGTGGCTCGGGCCTGCGCGCGACGCTGGGCATGGCCGAACAGGGGCTGAAGACCGCCTGCATCACCAAGGTATTTCCGACCCGCAGCCACACCGTGGCCGCGCAGGGCGGGATCGCCGCGAGCCTTGGCAACATGGGCCCCGACCATTGGCAATGGCACCTTTACGACACGGTCAAGGGGTCGGACTGGCTCGGCGATGTGGACGCGATGGAATACCTCGCCCGCGAGGCGCCGAAGGCGGTTTACGAGCTTGAACATTACGGCGTGCCCTTCTCGCGCACCGAAGAGGGCAAGATTTATCAGCGCCCCTTCGGCGGCCACACCACCGAATTCGGCGAAGGCCCGCCTGTGCAGCGCACCTGCGCCGCGGCCGACCGGACCGGCCATGCGATGCTGCACACGCTCTATGGCCAGAGCCTCAAGGAAAAGGCCGAATTCTACATCGAGTATTTCGCCATCGACCTGATCATGTCCGAAGACGGGGTCTGTCAGGGCGTTCTGGCGTGGAAGCTCGACGATGGCACGCTGCATCTGTTCAGCGCCAAGATGGTGGTGCTGGCCACCGGCGGCTATGGCCGTGCCTATTTCAGTGCCACCAGCGCGCATACCTGCACGGGCGATGGCAATGGCATGGTCGCGCGGGCAGGCC
>SKUV01000015.1 GCA_007129775.1 Paracoccaceae bacterium
CGCGCAAAGACAGAGAAAGAAGAGATCGAGATGCCGCAACGATGTCGTGGGGGTCAGGGCGGCCGGGCCGCTCCGCGGAGTTATCGTGATCTTGCCGCAAATCGGCCCGATTACCCTGCCATCCAGCACGAAAGGGTGAGTTGATGGTGCGCAATCCCGGCGTGCTATATACATGGCTTGCCGCAAGCAAACCCCGGGCAGCCGCCCGAAGCCGCCGGAGCCTCCGGCAGACGAGCCGCTCGCGATGAATGTGATGAACACGCCGGATATCTACACCGACCATTTCGGGCTGAGCCAGCGGCCGTTCTCGCTGGTGCCCGATCCGGAGTTCCTGTTCTGGTCGCGCGCCCATCGGGCGGCCTGGGCGATGCTGGAATACGGGCTGATGTCGCATGCGCCGATCACGCTGCTGACCGGCGAGATCGGCGCCGGCAAGACCACGCTGCTGCACCATTTCCTCGCCGGGCTGGAGGATGATGTCACCGTGGGGCTGGTGTCGAACGCCCGCCCCGGCACGCGCGACATGCTGCGCTGGGTGCTGCCGGCGCTGTCGGTGCAGCTGGACCGGGACGCCGACGAGGGCGCGCGGCTGGAGGCGTTTCAGGATTTCCTGATCGCCGAATACGGCGCCGGGCGGCGCGTGCTTCTGGTCATCGACGAGGCCCAGAACCTCGATCGTGCAGCACTGGAAGACCTGCGGATGCTGACCAACATCAACGCCAACAAGGACGAGTTGCTGCAGATCTTCCTCGTGGGGCAGCCCGAACTGCGCGACATCGTGCGCCAGCCCGATCTGGTGCAATTCGCCCAGCGCGTGGCCGCGAATTACCACATCCCGGCGATGGATCGCGACGCGGTGCTAAGTTATATCGCGCACCGGCTGCGCAAAGCTGGCGGCACGCCCGGCATCTTCAGCCGGCAGGCGGCCGAGGCGGTGCACCATGCCAGCGGCGGCATCCCGCGGCTGGTCAACCAGTTGTGCGATCTGGCGATGACCTATGCCTTCGCCGCCGGCCAGACCCAGGTGCGCGCCGCCACCGTGCAGCAGGTGCTGGAGGATGGCGCCTTCTTCGCCGGCGGGCGCGACCCCGCCACGGTCACACCCTCCCATGAACCCGCTCCAGAGCCCGCCCAGGCGGCGCCGCCACCGGAGGCTTCGTCATGAATTCCGATGTCCGCTTCTACCGCGACATCCTGTTGCGCCGCCTGCCGCTGATGGCGCTGATAACGGGGCTGGCCACGGCCGCGGCGCTGGCCGTCGCGCTGACCATGTCACCGGTCTATCGGGCCGAGGCGCTGTTGCTGATGGAATCGCCCCAGATCCCCGACGAGCTTGCCGCCTCGACCGTGGCCACCGCGGCGACCGAACAGCTTCAGATCATCGAACAGCGCATGATGACCCGCGCCAACCTGCTCGACATCGCCAACCGCTACGGCCTTTACCGGGGCAAATCGCTCGACCCCTCCGCCATCGTCGCCGACATGCGCGACCGCACCACCGTGCAGATCCGCGACGGGCGCAATCAGGCCACCACGGTCCGGCTGGCTTTCGACGCCGAAAACCCGGCCGTTTCGGCCGAGATCACCAACACGTTCGTCACCTTCATGCTGGAGGAGAACATCGCCTTGCGCACCGGCGTCGCCGCGCAGACGGTCGATTTCTTCCAGATCGAGATGGAGCGGCTGTCGGACGAACTGGAGCGCCGCTCGGCCCGGATCACCGAATTCAAGCTGCAGAATGTCGACGCCCTGCCCGAAAACCTGCCGTTTCTGCGCGAGTCCCAGTCCGGCCTGCAATCCCGGTTGACCCAGCTGGGCCGCGAGCGGGGCCGGATCGACACCCAGCGCGCCGAATTCGTCGCGGGTTTCGAGGCGACGGGCCGCGTGTCGGTCATCGTCGAGGATCGCTACACCCCCTTTATCAACCGCCTGACCTCCCTGCAGGACGAACTGGAAACCGCGGTCATCAGCGATGGCGAGCAGAGCCCGCGCGCGGTCGGCCTGCGCGGCCGAATCGCCTCGGTGGAACGCTCGATCAACGCGCAACTCGCCGCCGAGGGCTTCGCCGGCAATGGCGGGGCCGAGGCGGTGTTCCGGCGCCAGCTGGCCTCGATCGACGAGCGTCTGGAGGAGATCGACGAAGAGATCGCCCTGCTGACCGAGGAACTGGCGGAGGTCAACGCGACCCTGCAGGCGGCCCTCGGCAATGCCATCACCCTCGACACACTGGAGCGCGACCACGCCACCGCGCGCGAGCAATACGCCACCGCCATGAGCCGCGCCGCCACCGCCCAGACCGGCGATCTGATCGAGGCGCTGTCGCGCGGCCAGCGCATCACCGTCATCGAACAGGCCATCGCCCCCGACCGGCCCTACCGGCCGAACCGAATGCTGATCGTCGGCGCGGGGCTGGCCGGCGGGCTGATGCTGTCGCTGGGGCTGCTGTTGCTGCTGGAAAAGCTCAACCAGACCCTGCGCCGGCCCTCCGATCTGGCCGCCAAGCTGGGCATCGCTCCACTGGCCACCATTCCCTACCTGCCCAACCCGGGCGAGGCGACGGCGCGCCGCGTCCGCGGCGGCATGCTGGCGCTGGCGCTGGCCGGCGGAATACCGGCCGCGCTTTATGCGCTGCATGTCTTCTACCTGCCGCTCGATCTGCTTCTGTCCCAGACACTCGCCCGCTTCGGCATCGGACGCTAGACGCCGTATTCGCGAAAGGCCCGCCCATGGAAAAGATCCAATCCGCCATTGCCAAGGCCCGCGCAAGCCGGCAGGCTCCGCGCAACCTGTCCGACCCGGCGGCCAAGCTGACCCGCGTGACCCCGCCGGCCGTGCAGGAGGCATGGGACGGGATTGAGGCGGTCACGCTCAACCCGCGCGAGTTGCAGCGCAACCGTGTCTTCACCCTGAACGCCTGCGACCAGTCGACCTCTTTCGACATGCTGCGCACGCGGATGCTGCGCCAGATGCGCGCCGAGGGCTGGCGCCGGGTGGCGGTGACGTCGCCCGATCAGGGCTGCGGCAAGAGCACGATCACCGCCAATCTGGCGCTGAGCCTCGCGCGGCAGGCCGATCTGCGCACCCTCGTGATCGACCTCGACCTGCGCCTGCCGGCCCTGGCCCGGGTACTGGGCATCGCCAATCCGCCGCAATTCTCCGAGGCGCTGGCCGGCGATGCCGCGCCCGAAGAGCGTCTGCGCCGCGTGGGCGACAACCTGTGCCTTGCGCTCAACGGTGCGGCGGTGCGCGGCTCTGCCGAATTGCTGCAGCGGGCCGAGGTGGCCCATGTGCTCGACCGGATCGAGCGGGCGCTGGCGCCCAGCGTGACGCTGTTCGACATGCCCCCGATGCTGCGCGGCGACGATACGCTGGCCTTTCTCGACAAGGTCGATTGCGCGATGCTGGTGGTCGAGGCCGAGGTCACCCCCGTCGCCGATGTCGACCGCTGCGAGCAGGAACTCGGCCAGAACACCAACGTTCTGGGCGTGGTGCTGAACAAACTGCGCCATACCGAAAGCGGCAGCTACGGCTACGGCTACGGCAGCTAGGCAGGGCCGGCGACACGGCGCCACGGCGGTCTGGCCGGCTGGAGATGGGATCACACCTGAAGGGCAACGAATGGCCGCGGTCAGACGCCCCGCAACGCTTGGGGTCTGCGCTTTATTCCGGCCACGTCCGAAAGACCTCGCACGACGCGCCCAGACTTGTCTAAGCGGCCGGCCGGGGAGGCGGCCATCCGCTGCCCGGGAGGCTCTCGCGGCGTACTTCGGGCAAGGCGCTACCGGGCCCCGCGCGTCAGCGGGCGTCAGCCCTCGAAATGGGCGCGCAGCCGGGCGATGAAATCATCGCGGACCTCCGGGCGCTCCATCAGGATCTCGTGTTCGGCGCCGGGATACTCCACAAGCTCCGCCCCCGGCCAGCCCGCCATCCGCGCGGCGATGGCACCCGGATCAACCACCTTCTCCAGTCCGCCCACCCCCGTCAGCGCGGGCAGCGCGGGGCTGCCCAGCCGCGCCAGCGCGCGCGTCTCGCGCAGCCCGGCGTTAAGCCAGCCGAGGCTCGGCCCGCCCACCCCCAGTTCCGGCACCGCGCGCACCTGCGCCTGCATATGCGCAAAGGTCCGCCGGTCGGTCGTCAGCAGATTGGTGTCGAAATCCATCCGCGCGAGCGTCGCCTCGTCGCCCAGGCCCGGCACCGGGCGCAGCCCCTGCCCCGCGGCCCGCGCCGCGGCACTCAGCCCCCAGCCCAGCGCCCGGTTCAGCGTCGACAACTCCAGCCCCCACATCGGCGCGCTGAAGGCCACCGCCCGGGCCGCAAACCCCGACACCAGCGCCCGCAGCGCGATGCAGCCGCCCATGGAATGGGCCAGCACCACGTATGGCCCCGCCAGCCCGAGCGCCGGCAAAGCTGCCACCCATGCCGCCAGATCGCGCTGGTATTCCGCGAAATCGCCCACATGCCCCAGCGTCAGCCCCGGGGCCGCCCGGTCCGACAGCCCCTGCCCGCGCCAGTCGATCGCGCTGAGCCCGAAGCCCCCCGCCATCAGCGCCGGGGCCAGATGGCCGTATTTCTCGATCACCTCTGTCCGCCCGGGAAAAAGCAGGATCGTCCCGCGCGCCCCCGTGCCATAGACGGCCACGCGCAGCCGCACCCCGTCTGCGGCGTGCAGCCAACAGGCCCTGGCACCGGCCGGCCAGTCGAACCCCGGATCACCCAGATTCGCGTGCAGCGGTGCCTCGGCCAGCGCCGTAGCGGAGGCCTCGGCCCTAGCCAAGCACCGAGCCCAGCTTCATCGCCGTGCCCATGTTGCCATCCACCGCCAGCCGGCCGGTCATGAAGGCCGTGGTCGGGTTGAGCCGGCCGTCTAGGATCGCGCGAAAGGTCTCCACATCGGCGGTCAGCGTGACGTCGGCCTCCTCGTCGCCCGCGCGCACCCCGTCGGCATCAAGCATCACCGCCCCCTCGCCGGTGATCACGAATTTCGCGCTGCCGTCGAAGCCTTCGCCGAGTTTTTCCTGCATCGCCGCCACCGCGGCCTCGA
>SKUV01000221.1 GCA_007129775.1 Paracoccaceae bacterium
AAGGCGATATTGACGTCGCGAAAGCTGTTCTCGGTCAGCTTGGCCATCTCGGCTGCGCGCGGGCCCGAAGCGATGACGCACTCCCCCGTGACGAAAGTCTTGTAGAGGCGGGCCGCTTCCTGCGAGCAAGCTGGAGTCATGCCGCCGATCACGCGGTCATTGGTGATCAGCTCCTGCATCACCTTGCCGGGCAGAACGCGCTCCGGACAATGGGCGATGCGGATGTCTGATTCCGTGCCATGGGTCTGCGGAAAGGTCAGATCGGGGCGCGCCTCGGCCAGCCATCCGGCCATGGCCTCTGTCGCGCCGACGGGCGAGGTGGATTCCAGGATGACCAGATTGCCTGCTTTGAGAACCGGCGCAATGGCCCGCGCCGCCGCGGCGATATAGGACAAATCGGGCTCTCGATTGTCGTCCCTGAAAGGCGTCGGCACGGCAATCAGAAAGGCTTCGGCGGGTTCCGGCGCGGTGGTCGCGCGCAGAAAGCCTTTCTGCACCGATGCCTGGACGATCATGTCCAGATCAGGCTCGACGATATGGATCTCGCCGCGGTTGATGATGTCCACCGCATCGCGGTTCACATCGACGCCGATCACCTCGATCTTGCGCGAGGCGAACATCGCTGCAGTCGGCAAGCCGATATAGCCCAGGCCGATCACGGAAATGCGTTTGAAGGGTTTTTCGGCCATGTCAGTCTTTCGATAGCGTTTGCGAGAATTCCAGGATGGCATCGCGAATACGGCCCGCTGCCAGCCCGTCGCCATACGGGTTATGCGCGCGTGCCATGGCATCATAGGCTGCGGGATCATCGAGCAGGGGTACGACCTCGGAAACGATCAGATCCGCATCCGTGCCCACAAGCCTGACGGTGCCGGCATCCACCGCTTCGGGGCGTTCGGTTGTGTCGCGCATCACCAGGACAGGCTTGCCAAGGGAGGGCGCCTCTTCCTGCACCCCGCCGGAATCGGTCAGGATGATGTCCGCCCGGCGCATGAGGTGGACAAAAGGCAGATAATCCTGCGGGGCGATCAGGCTGACATTGGCGGCTTGGCCAAGACGCCTTTCAACAGGGCCTTTCACGTTCGGATTAAGATGAACGGGATAGATGATCTGAATGTCATTGCGCAACGAGAGGCGCGACAGGGCATCGCAGATACGCTCGAACCCGCCGCCGAAGCTCTCACGGCGATGGCCGGTGACCAGAAGCAGACGCTTGCCGGGGTCGATACCGAAGGCTGCGTCAAATTGCGCGCTCCTGGCTTCATCCGCTTCCAGTTTTCCGACCACGTCCAGAAGTGCGTCGATGACAGTGTTGCCGGTGACATGGATATGGTGATCGGCAACATTCTCGGCCAGAAGGTTGGCACGCGAACGTTCGGTCGGGGCGAAATGCAGGCGTGTGATCGCGCCAGCCACCTTGCGATTGATCTCTTCCGGCCAGGGTGAATAGATATTGCCCGTCCGCAGGCCAGCTTCGACATGTCCGACCGGGATACGCTGATAATACGCAGCCAGAGATGCGGCCAGTGTTGTGGTCGTATCGCCATGAACCAGAACAAGGTCAGGCGCGAAATCCTCAAGCACCGGCTTCAACCCGGCAAGGACAGCGCTGGTGATTTCCGTCAGGCCCTGCCCGAGCTGCATGATGTTCAGATCATAGCGGGGTTCGATGGTGAAGAGCTGGAGAACCTGATCCAGCATTTCACGATGCTGTGCCGTCACTGCGACGCATGAGTCGATTTCAGTCGCCTGAGCCAGAGCATTCACAACAGGCGCCATTTTGATGGCCTCTGGCCGCGTGCCAAAAACAGAAAGAACTTTCATTCAGGTCTGTTCTTTTCTTTCAGATCGGTTTGATGCATTTGTTCGAAATACCAATTCACGAAGTGTCCGACGCCAGTGTGAATGTCAGTTTTCGGGGTATACCCGGTCAATGAGCGCAACAAGGACGCATCCGCCCAGGTAGCGGGCACATCCCCAGGCTGCATCTCCATGTAGTTGCGGATTGCCTTTCGCTTTGTCGCGCCCTCGATAGCGTCGATGAACTCCTCGAGCCGGACCTTGGTCGAATTGCCGATGTTCACAACACGGAAAGGCGCGACCGGCGACAGGCTATCGCCCTCCACTGCCTTTCCCTGCCCCGGAACTGCGTCTATCAAGAGCCGGATCCCGTGCACCAGATCGCCTACATAGGTGAAATCACGCCACATTCGGCCGTGGTTGTAGACATCGATAGGTTCGCCTGCAAGGATCGCCTTGGTGAATTTGAACAGCGCCATGTCAGGCCGGCCCCAGGGGCCGTAGACCGTGAAGAACCGAAACATGGTGATCGGCAGGCCGTGGATATGCGCCCAGGAATGGGCCATGGCCTCGTTCGCCTTCTTGGTGGCGGCATAAAAGGACATCTGACTGTCGGCCTTGTGGGTCTCGGCATAGGGCATCTCGGTGTTGGCCCCGTAGACAGAGCTCGTCGAGGCCATCAGCAGATGCGCCGGCCGGGCGGCCAGCGCCGCCTCCATCATATTGAAGGTGCCGACGATATTCGCATCGACATAGGCGCGTGGGTTGTCGATGGAATGGCGCACCCCGGCCTGTGCGGCAAGATGGATGATCACATCGGGTTTCGCGTCCGCCACCGCGCGCGAGAGGGTGGCCGCGTCTTCCAACATCGCCTCGGTCGCAGTGAAGCGCTCATGCTGGCGCAACAGCGCGTGGCGACGCCGTTTGAGCGTGACATCGTAATAATCGGTCATGCCGTCGTAACCGGCGACCTCCCAGCCTTCCTGCAGTAAAAGCTCTGCGAGGTGGAAGCCGATGAAGCCGGCCGTGCCGGTGATGAAGGCACGACTCATTGTGCGACGACTCGCCGGCGGTCCTGCGATGCCGCGGTCTTTCCGCGCCCCACGCCTTCATAGGCCGAAAAACCCGCCTCTAGCGCATCCTCACGGCTGTAGATGTTGCGCAGATCGGCCATCACAGGCGTCGTCATCGCTGCGGCAAGGCGTTTCAGGTCCAGCGCGCGGAACTGGTTCCATTCGGTCAGGATCAGCAGGCAATCCGCCCCTTCGGCCGCGGCATAGGGATCGGCCTCCCAGACAACACCTGGCAACAGCGCCTCGCCCTCCTTGCGGCCATGCGGATCGACCACGCACACCTTCGCTCCGCCGCCCACCAGCGCGGGCACCACTGTCAGCGAGGGCGCGTCGCGCATGTCGTCGGTTTCAGGCTTGAAGGTCACGCCAAGGACGGCGATCGTCTTGCCATTGACCGAGCCGCCGCAAAGCTCCAACACCTTGTCGATCATCCGCCGCTTGGTCAGGTCATTGACCGCGATCACCGTTTCCGTGATCCGCTGCGGCACCCCGTGTTCCTGCCCGATCCGCGCCAGTGCCGAGGTGTCCTTGGGAAAGCACGACCCGCCATAGCCCGGACCCGCATGCAGAAACTTGTTGCCGATGCGCCCATCCAGCCCCATGCCACGGGCGACCGCCTTCACATCGGCGCCGACACGCTCGCACAGGGCCGCGATCTCGTTGATGAAGCTTATCTTCGTCGCGAGGAACGCATTGGCCGCGTATTTGATCATCTCTGCCGATTCCAGATCGGTGTAAACGATGGGAAAGTCGCGCAGGAAGAGCGGGCGATAGATGTCACCCATCACTTCCTTCGCGCGCGCGCTTTCGACCCCGACCACCACCCGGTCGGGTTTCATGAAATCGTCGATCGCGGCCCCTTCGCGCAGGAATTCGGGGTTCGAGGCCACGTCGAACTCCGCCTCTGGCCGGGTCTCGCGGATCACCTCGACCACGTTGCGGTTGGTGCCCACCGGAACGGTCGATTTCGTGACCACCACGGCGTAGCCGGTCAGGGCGCGGGCGATATCGGCGGCGGCGGCCATCACATAGGTCAGATCGGCATGACCGTCGCCGCGCCGTGTCGGTGTGCCGACCGCGATAAAGACTGCATCGGCCCCGGCCACGGCAGCGGCCAGGTCGGTTGTGAAGGTCAGCCGGCCTGCCTCGACGTTCCGCGCCATGACGGCATCGAGGCCCGGCTCGTAAATCGGCACCTCGCCTCGTTCCAGCATGGCAATCTTTTCCGGCATCTTGTCGACGCAGACCACGTCATGGCCGAAATCGGAGAAACACACGCCGGAGACGAGGCCCACATAACCTGTCCCGATCACCGCAATCTTCATCGTCCGGGAATCCTTGCGCTTGGTTTGCCGCACGCGCCCTGCATGCACCTGCTCGGCCGGCCACCGGGGTGCACCTGCATCGGAATCCGGGCCGCGTCGTTCTTGCCCCTGTCATGCCCCGCCGGTGCCGTGATCCGCAATCGCATACCGGCCAAGGAGGCAGACCGGTGACTTTCGCGGATGCTCAGGAAGGCCCCGGGCGCGGCCGCGATCACTCGCCCGACCTCAACGCGTTGCGAATCTCCGCCAGTTCCTGTTCGGAAAGCCCGGCCTGCACCTCTTCGATCTCGGATTTCAGCGCCTCGTATTCCGCCATCTTGCGGATCATGAACCGCCGTGTCAGCCGTGCCTTTTCCGCAATCCCGCTCGGCGTCAGCTTGTAGGCATAGCGGCGCTTGTCCTCGGCGGCGGTGAAGTTCGCGAATTTGAGCATCCCCTTTTCAACCAACGCGTTGAGCACGTAATGGATCCCTCCGGTGCTGACCCCCACCTTGCGTGCCAGTTCACGCTGGCTCATCTCGGGGTCGTCCTGAAGCAGGCGCAGGATGCGAAACCGGACATCCTCGCGCAGCTTGTCGCGCCGGGTAGTCATCGGCGCGCGGCTTTCGCGCAGGCTGCCGCACAAGGACTGCCGAAGGGGCGCCTTGGGGGTGTCATTGTCGCGATGTGAAGCGGAATCAACATGATCGCTCAAGCACGAGCGCTACATCCGCAGCGCTGAGCGTGCAAGCGGCAAAATCCCGGATTTGGCGGTCGATCCGCGATGTGGCCGAATTCCGCGCGCACTCGGCCTGATACCTCCTGCGTGCTCGCCCGGATTTCATCGCGCTCGTCAAGCGCGGGTGCTTGTCCGGCCGCGTCCTTGCCTCGGGTGTCTTGTGGGTCGCATGTTTGATGGGAAACCAGCCGACGGCCAGCGCGAGCGGCGCACCGCCTGACTGACCGAAGCCGGCGCTTCGCGCTATCAAGCCAAGGCACGGACCAGGCGCGAATCCGACAACATGGTTGTCTCCTACGCCAAGCGGTCTCACCGCCGGAAGGCGCTGGCCGGCACGCATGAAGAAAAGCAAAGTTCCGACTCTCCGCAGAAGTTCCAGGAAAAGTCAAAAAACATCTACGTATCAGCATGATAGCGGAGTGGTGGCGACCCCGGAAGGACTCGAACCCTCAACCTGGCGATTAGAAGTCGCCTGCTCTATCCAGTTGAGCTACGGGGCCGGCCGTGCGCCGTGGCGGGCTTTGGGCCGGTATCGTTCCTAGCGGCGATGCCCCGGGAAAGCAAAGGCAAACGCATGGCGCGGGTCTCGCGGGCTTGTTGCTTGGCAGGCCGTGCGCCACGGCCTAGGCTCAGGGCATGCGTGCGGTGCGCAACGGGATGGGTCGGAGGTCCGGATGCGGCTGTTGATCAGATTGATCGGTGTGGTTCTGTCGCTGGCGGTGCTGGCGCTGGCTGCGCTTTTCGTCATTCCGACCGACCGGCTCGCCAATCTGGCGGCCCAGCAACTGGAAGGCGTGACCGGGCGAAGCGTCGTGTTTGCGGGCGATGTACGCCCGACGATTTATCCGTCCATCGGGGTGCGGACCGGGCCTGTCAGCCTGTCCAATGCGCCATGGTCCGAGGCCGGCCCGATGTTTCGTGCCGAAGCGTTGGATGTGGCGCTCGATCTCGGGGCGGCCTTGCGCGGTGAGGTGGTGATCCGCCGGATCTCCGCACAGGATCCGGTGATCGTGCTGGAGCGGGCGCAGGATGGTCGCGCGAACTGGGATTTCACCGCCGCCGCCGACCCGACCGACACGCAGGCCCCGGAGGCTGGCGGAACCGGTGGGTTAAGGCCCTTCAGCATTGACGAGGCGGTGATCACCAATGCCGCCGTCCGGTTCATCGACCGGCAGGGCGGGCAGGATCTGGGGCTGGCGGGGCTCGATCTGACGTTCTCGCTGCCGGATTTCGAAGGCCCGGCCGAACTGGCGCTGAGCGGTGACCTGAACGGCCAGCGCGTCGCCCTAGAGGCGCGGGTCGCGCAATTCGCCGCGGCACTGGCCGGGCAGGTGGCCGACCTGAAGCTGAAGGCAGAAGCGGGCGCGGCGCGCGCCCGTTTCGACGGCCGTGCCGGCACTGCGCCGCTGGCAGCCGAGGGGCGGATGGAGGCCGACCTGGGCGATCTGCGCGCGGTCTTCGCGGCCCTCGGGCTGGATGCGCCGGCCATTCCCGCTCCGATGGCCGATGGTCTGGGCGGCAGCGCACAGGTCACCTTCGCGCCGGAGGGATCGTTGCATCTGCGCGACCTGACGTTGCGCGCCGGGCCGAACCGTGTGACCGGGGCCGCCGATCTGCGCCCGGGCGAGGCGCGGCCGCGGCTCGTCGCCGACCTGTCGGCGGGCACGCTTGATCTGACGGGTCTTGGCGGGCCGGGGGCCGGGGCTGCAGGCAGCGACGGCGTGGCGCCGGGATGGCCGACCCAGACCATCGACGCTTCGGCCCTAGGGTTGGTCGATGCCGAGGTCACGCTGGCCGCAGACCGTCTCAGCCTCGACGGGCTGACGCTTGCGCCGCTGCGACTCGGCCTGACGGTTGACCGCTCGCGGGCGGTGTTCGACCTGCGCCAGATCGGGCTATATGACGGCCGCATCAGCGGGGAATTCGTGATCAACGCCCGCAGCGGGCTTTCCACCGGCGGCGACCTGCGCGCGGAAGGGATCGGGCTGCTGCCGCTGCTGCGCGATACCGCCGGGTTCGAGCGTCTCGCGGGCAGCGGCACTGCCAGCGTGCGGTTTCTGGCAGTCGGCGCCAGTATCGACGCGATGATGCGGTCGCTGTCAGGCGAGGGGCGGATCGACCTCGGGCAGGGCGAGATCATCGGCTTCGATCTGGCCGGGATGCTGCGCAATCTCGACATGGGCTATATGGGCGAGGGCAACCGCACCATCTATCGGTCGATCTCCGGCAGTTTCACCATAGCCGACGGGGTGTTGCGCAACGACGATCTGCAGATGCAGGCATCGCGGGTCACCGCTTCGGGGCGCGGGACGGTGGATATTGGCCGCCGGATGCTGGATTACCGCGTGGTGCCCGTGGCGCTGGTCGACGGCGCTGGCGAGGGCGGTCTGCGCGTGCCGCTGCTGATCCGGGGGCCGTGGGACGTGCCGAGCTTTTCGCTCGATCTTGAAGGGCTGGCGCAGGAGCGCCTGCGCGAAGAGCGTGAGCGGCTTGAGGAACGCGCCCGCGCCGAAGCCCGAGAGGCCGAGGCCCGCGCCCGCGAACGGGCAGAGCAGGAATTGTCGGACCGTCTTCGGCTGGAACGGCAGGAGGGCGAACGGCTCGAAGACGCCGCCCGTCGCCGGCTGGAGCAGGAAGCAGGCGACCGGCTACGCAGACTCTTGCGCGATTAGCCACAGCACAGGCCGAGGCATCGCGGGTCACTGCGGTTCACCGGGTCTTGTGATCGGTTGCGGTTTCAGGTTTGTCAGGCTGCGCCACAGCCATTCCCACGGGCCGTGGAGAAAATGGCGGAACCACAGCAGTGCGAAGCCCATGAGCAGCGCATAGATTCCGGCCGCCACGGCCAGCGCGCCCAGCGTGCCGACCTCGCCGATCAGTCCGAAGCCCCATCCATAGAACACCGCTTGCCCGAAAACGGCCGAAGTCAGATAGCCGGTCAGCGTCATCCGGCCCAGCGGCGCCAGAATGGCGCGCAGCCGGTGTGCTGCCGGGCCACCAAAAGCGGCCGCGACCAGCATCAGATAACCCAGCGCCATCAGCGGCGTCTGCAGGTTGAGCATGGCCCAGGCGCCCTCGCCGCCGAGCCAGAAGCGCATCATCAGCTTCATCGCCAGACCGATGACGACCAGCGCCAGCCCGAGCCGCCACAGCAGGCCACGCTCGCCGATCATGCGCATGAGCAGGCCGCTCTTGCCCGCGGCAAGCCCCAGCAGGAACAGCCCGCTCAGGGTGAAGAGGCGCAGCACCAGCATGCTGTCGGCGCTTTCCGAGGCGTTCAGGATCATATGCCAGTTTTGCTGCACCGCGTCAGTGATCTGCGGCGAGGCATAGGCTTCGATGCTGTCGATATGCCCGCGCGGCGGCGGGGCCGCCGCGCCGAAATCGCCCAGCGCCAGAACCAGCGGGCCGATGAGGATCAGCGCCGCCCCGGCAGCGGCTGTGACCCACGAAGGCAGCCGCCCGGCCAGCGGCAGGATCAGGCCAAGAGCGGCATAGGTCATCAGGATATCGGCCCAGTAAAGAAAAAGCGCGTTGAACAGCCCGATGAAGAACAGAGTCAGCAGACGCCGGATGACGCGGCGGCCGGGCCGTTCTTCGGATGCCAGCGCCTTTGCCAGAATGATGCTGAAGCTGAAGCCGAACATGAAGGAAAATGCCGCCAGCGCCTTGCCGTCGACAAAGACGCGCAGGAACGTCCAGGCCGCGTAATCGAGCGTGCTCAGCATTTCGGCGCGCATCTCGGGTGTCAGGTAGGACAGTCCAGCGAAGGTCATCATGTTCATGACGACAACGCCGGCCAGCGCCATAGCGCGCAGGCTGTCGATCAGCTCCAGCCGGTCCGCCTTGCCCTGTGTTGCCGCTTCTGATCCGGTCATGCTGCCTACCTCGAGCCGATGGCTTGTGGCCTGCCCTCATCATGCGTGACGCACTGCAATGAAACAGATGCAGGTGCCTTTGCATGGGGTCCGCGCCTGTCAGCGCGAGGCAGGTTGGTGCCGGTATTCCCCCCACAGCATGGGCTCCAACGCTGTCATGGCTGATGCAGGCGGTTCTATCCCGATTTCTGCATCCTGTCGGCCTTGCTTAGCGGCGCTGCAAGGCAGGGCTAGCTTGGTCCGAACGCGGTGGGTCAGGGTCGCCGCTGTCCTCCTGCTTTTGCGACGCCTTCGAATTTGCCAGACAGGTTCGCTCCGTGCTGTATAGCAGCAGTCGCCGCTTCGGTCCATCGGGGCTGCTGGTGCGCCGCCTCTCAGGGCTCCGTCCGGGCGGGCTTGGGGTGTACTTTCTTGTCGGTCAGCCTCGTTCACGTCGCTCCAACCGGGCCACCCGGCCGAATGCCCTGAAATGCGACATCGCCTTGCGCGTCAGGCGGCGGGGCATCCAGCCTCGGGCCCGCGTCGGTCAGGCACCGCCTGTTTCCCTCGTATCTTTCGTGCGCTCAATCGCCTTTTCTGCCCAGAGATGGAGGATCGCAGCGGCCTCTTCGGAGCAGGCCTGCTCCGACGGTGTCCGACGGTCCGCGAGGGAATGCGCGCATTCGTGAATCAGGTGGTCCTCGTCGATGGGAAACCGGGCGCTTTCGGGCAGGCGCCCCAGTGCAGCCTCCGCCTGGTCCATATCGGCCGCATAATAGAGCCTTGTGATGCCTGCGATGGCCATGGCTGCCACGCACAGGGGGCAGGGCTCGCAACTGGTGTAAAGCTCGCAGCCCCGCAGGTCGACCGTGCCCAGATTGCGGGCCGCATCCCGTATCGCCTCGGTCTCGCCATGAGAGGTCGGGTCGAGATTGGCGCGTGACCGGTTGATCCCTTCGCCGACGATCTTGCCGTTGCGTACGACAACGGCGCCAAAGGGTTCCAGCCCGGGCTGGTCCAGTGCTTGCGCCGAGATCGCTATGGCGCGACGCATGAAATCCTCGTTGTAGCTCATCAGCGGCCCTCCTTGACTGGCGAACAGGTGATACCGCCGCCTTGGCCGCCCTGCCACAGGTGTGGCCACGCGCTGTGCCAGCGGTCACGCGCCAACGATAGCACGAGGCAGAGGCACCCGGCCACATGACGCCCAACCGACCGGTTCGACAGCTCGAACCGCTATCGTCCGAACAGCCGGTAATAGGCCCAGTCGGGCAAGAATTGTGAAAACCGGAACACCCACGAAAAGACGGTGGGGAAGTTGCGCTTGAACTGGCTGGAGTTCATCATTTCGAAAACCTGACGCGCCGCATCCTCGGGCTCCATCAGGAAGGGCATTCGGAAATCGTTCTTGTCGGTCAGTCGCGTGCGGATGAAACCGGGGTTGGCCAGTTGAACGCGGATGCCCGTCTTGCGCAGGTCGGCATGCATCGATTCCGCCAGATGCATCAGCCCGGCCTTGGCCGAGCCATAGCCGATGCTGCCCGGCAGGCCGCGAAAACCCGACAGGCTGCCCACGATCACCACATGACCCTGCCCGCGCTCCACCATCCCCGGCACCACCATGCCGAGAACCCGGGCCGCGCCGGTGAAATTGACGTCGCACATGGCCTCGGCCTTCTCGGCATCCCATTCCTGCGCCGGAAAGGGCCAGTAGACCCCGGCGAGGTAAACCACGCCGTCGATCTCGCCCACGGTTTCCGCCGCCGTCTTGACCGAGGCGAGATCGGTCACATCGGCGGGCACGCAGCGGGTGCGGCCCGGAAGATCATCGGCCAGCGCCTGAAGACGTTCTTTGTTGCGCGCGGTCAGGATCAGTTCGACCCCGGCGCGGCTCATGCTCGCGGCCAGTGCGCGGCCCAGCCCCTCGGAGGCGCCAACGAGCCAATATCGTTTTCCTTCCCAGGTGGTCACGTTTCCTTCTTCCTCATCGTGGCGACCAATTCCGCGACCTTGATGCCGAACTTGCGGAACTGGCTGCGGTTCATGATGGCACCGTTTTCCACGATATACATCCAGTCGGTGGTGTCGAGCACATGCCCGCCGGCGGAGACGGGCAGCTTGATACGATAGCTCAGCATCACGGCGCTGCCTTCCTGCCGGCCCTCGCCCACGCCCACCAGATCGTCGGCCTCGGCTCGGATACGGCCGTCATTGCCAAGCGTCAGGCGCCATTCGCGATGCTGCACGCTGCCGCTGTCGTAGTGGAAGACCTCGGTCATCGTGCCCTTGTTGCCCTCCCACCGCACATCCATATCGGCCACGAAGCGCGACGAGACGCGGCCGGTGGGGCCGTAGATCACGCCTTCGCATTGCAGCGGTCCGGACAGATGCTTTCGGATGTCGAACACCGGGCCTGATCCGGCATAGTCGGAGGGCCGCTGCGCGCGAAAGCCCGCGAAGCGTCCGGCCACAGCCAGCAGCGAGAGCGCGAGGAGTGCGCCGAAAATCACGTAAAGAACAGGCTCCATAGGCTCAACCTTCCTCGACAGGGGTGAGGGCCAAAAGGGCGATGGCGCCCAGCTTAAGGCCGCAGGGGACGACGGCATAGAGGATCGTCAGGAGTACGAGCGCGCTTTCGGGGTTGTCGGTTCCGGCGCTGAACCCCGCGCGCTCGAGCAGGGGCAAAAGCGCGATGGCGGCCACGGCGAGCGTCGCCTTGGTGACAAAAGCCCAGAGGCCAAAGGCCGCCCCAGCCTCGGGCGCGACGCGCGCCATGCGCCGCGCAAAGATCGCGGACAGAAGCGTCATATCCGCGCCCAGCGCCGCACCGGAGGCAAGGCAGATCAAGGCAAAGGCCAGCCCGTCGCCCGGCCCGAGCGTAGCGGCAAAGCCGAAGCTGACGATGGCCAGCACCATGCCGACCAGCAGCATGCGCCGCGTGCCATAGGCTTGCGCCAGCCGGCCCCAGAGCGGCGCGGAGCCCGCCGCCGACAGGAAGAACAGCAGCAGAAGCGGCCCTTCCCAGCCCGGCAGCTGCAGCCGGCTTTCGACGAAGAACAGAAACAGCGTCGATGTCACCGCCACCGGCATCGCGTTCAGCAGCGCGATGATCAGCAGCCGCCGCGCCTGCGCATCGCCCAGGACGGCGGCAAAGCCGCTGCCCCGGGGGGCCGCATCGCCCGCCGCCCATTCGCCGCGCATGGCCAGCGCCGCCACCAGCGCAACGCCGGCAAATCCCGCCGCGAAGGCCGCGAAGGGGGCATCGGTCAGCAACATCAGCCCCGTAGGCGCCGCTGCCGCGAGGCACACACCCAAGAGCGCGCCGGTCTCGCGCCATGCGGCGAGCCGCACATGGCCGCCCGCGCCCATGGCTTCTGCTTTCTGCACGCCCTGGGCATAAAAGCTGATCGTCAGAAAGCTGAACGCGCTGAAAAGGGCGGTCAGCGTCAGCGCGAACCACCACAGCGGCGCGATCAGCGGCGTGACGGCGAAAAGCCCGACCATCGCCACCGCCAGAACCCCGGTGGCCAGCGCCACTGCCCCCCCCCGCCACGCGCGTGTCGCGCCAGCCAGCCAGCCCAGCGCGGGGTCTTGTACGAAATCCAGAAGCCGGAGCACGAAAAGCGCGGTACCGAGTGCGGCAAGGCTTACGCCATATTCGTCCACATAGAACTTCGGCGCGTGAATATAGATCGGCAGCCCTGCCATCGCCAGCAGCCCCGCGAACAGGGCATAGCCCGGCAGGTTTGTCGCGCCGGCGCGCGCGGGCGCGGTTATGGCGGAGGCCAGCGTCATCGCGTCACATCCTCGGCCGGCGGCTCGGGGCGGGAATGGAACCGCGCGCCCTTCCACCAGAGCTTGAGCGCCTGCCAGTGAATGAGCCCCAGCACCCGGCGCGAGCCGAACGGCCGGCGCAGCATCGCCGCCAGCAGCCCTGCCGAAGTCAGCGGCCGGCGCGCGCCCGTGAGCGTGGCCAGAAGCCGGCCGTTGCCAGAGCGATAGTCGATCCAGATACCGATCCGGTCATCCTGGATGTCGAAGCGGAATCGATAGCCGCCCTCGATCGCCTGAAAGGGCGAGACGTGAAAGATCTTCTGTGCCTCCAGCGTGTCCTCGCGGCGTATGGGGCGCAGATCGTCATGGTGGCAGAGGTAGGAATGGCGGTCGCCGAAGGTGTTGTTGACCTCGGCGATCACCACGCGCAGCGCGCCTGCCCGGTCATGGCACAGCCAGAAGCTGACGGGGTTGAACACATGGCCCAGCATCCGCGGCTGCGCCAGTAGCAACAGCTTGCCGTCCGCCGCGCCCAGCCCGTGCGCGGCAAGGACCTCGCGCACCCAGTCAGCACCGCGCCCGGCGCCGCGTTCGCCGCCATGGTCGATATCGTGCAGCGCCGCCAGATTGCCCCGGTTGCGCGAAAAGAGCCGCGGCGCCGCCAGTGGCGCCTCGGGGTCCAGCAGCACGTAGTCGATGCCGTAGGTGAAGGCATTGGCAACCGCGCCCTCGCGCCCGTGAAAGGTGCGCCCGGCGATATGTTCGACGCACGCGGTCATGCCACCCCTTGCAGGCCGGGTTCGCGCCGCTCCAGCGCCTCGACCACGTCGACGGCGCTGGCGAAACCGTCCTCGTGAAAGCCGTTGCGCATCCATGCGCCGCAGAACCATGTGCGGTTCGCGCCGTTCATCGCCCGCACTGCGGCCTGTCCGCGCAGGGCGGCCACATCATAGACAGGATGGCGGAATGTGGTGACATCGTGGATCAGGTCCTCGCGGATCGTCCGGGTGGTGTTGAGCGTGACGAACAGCGGATCGTCCTTGGGGATCGGCTGCAGCGAATTCATCCAGTAGGTCAGATCGATCCGCGGCGACGCCTTGTCCGAATCCTCGGTGTAGACCCAACTTGCCCAGCATTTCCGGCGCCGCGGCATCATCGCAGGGTCGGAATGCAGGACCGCCTGATTGGGCTGGTAGCGCACCGCGCCCAATGCGGCGCGCTCGTCTGGCGTGGCGTCCGACAGCATCGCGAGGCTGTCGTCGGAATGGGTCGCCATCACGATTTCGTCGAAGCTTTCCCATTCGCCGCCAAGGGCGCGAAGTTCGGCCCCGCTGTCGGTTCGGCGGATGGCGGCCACGGAGGCGCCGGTGCGAATGGTGGTCCCGCGGCTGCGCAGGCTACTCTCCAGCCGGCGGACGTATTCGATCGACCCGCCCTGCACCGTGAACCACTGGTGCTGGCCGTTGTAGCCCATCAGCGCGTGGTTTTCGAAAAACCGCACCAAGGCCTGTGCTGGAAAGTCCAGAATGTCCTGCGTCGGCGTCGACCAGATGGCGCCCGAGAACGGCAGCAGATAGCGGTCTCGGAACCACGGGCCCAGCCGCAGCGTGTCGATCAGTCCGCCGATGGTCATGGCCGGGTCCTGAACCACATCGGAGGCGCGCCGGTTGAACCGCAGGATATCGCGGATCATGCGCAGAAAGCGCGGGTCGGCGATGTTGCGGCGCGTAGCGAAGATCGCGTCAATGCTGTTGAAGGCATATTCGAAGCGCCCGCCCTGAAGCGACGCGCCAAAGCTCATGTTGCTTTCGGCGATGGGCACGTCCAGCGCGTCGAACATGCGCACCAGATTCGGATAGTTCGTGTTGTTGAAAACGATGAAGCCCGTGTCCACGGGCTGATCGCCCCGCCGCCCGGCCATGACGGTGCGGGCATGGCCGCCAAGGCGCGGCTCGGCTTCCAGCAGGGTGACATTGTGGCGGTCGGCAAGAAGATGGGCAGCAGCAAGGCCGGATATTCCGGCACCGATCACCGCGATCCGCTTCGGCGCGGTGGTCACATTCTCGAAAGGCATTCAGGGGGCTCCAGCAATTCCTGTGCGGACACGCGCCGCGTCGTCGTCGTTGTCTTGCACTTACGCAGCCGGGAGCAAAGCGGATTAAGGAAAAATCCGGATACCGGGGTGATCCGGTCACGAAGCTGCCGCGTAAGACCCATATGTTGCACGGCTTCGTGAGTTCCGAGATTCCGGATGCACCCGTTTCCACGGGCGGGTATGAGGGACCTGACCCGTCCAAGGCGGGCAGGATCGGAGCTTTCATGGCACAGGACGCCGACAAGGACGTTCAGGAAATGGTCGCGCAGATTCTCGCGGTGCGCGACCGGCGCGACGAGGCCGCTTTCGCGGCGCTCTTTGTGCATTTCGCACCGCGGGTGAAGGGTTTTCTCATGCGGTCGGGCGCGTCGGAGGCGCTCGCCGAGGATTGTGCGCAGGATGTGATGGCAACGGTCTGGAACAAGGCGCATCTGTTCGACCCGTCCCGCGCGAGCGTGGCGACTTGGATCTTCACGATCGCGCGAAACCGCCGCATCGACGCGATCCGCAAGGCCCGAAGGCCTGAACCGGAGGATCTGGACTGGGGCCCGGAACCCGAGCCCGATCAGGCCGAGGTGATGGCACTGCAGCAAGACAGCGCCCGTCTTGTCGATGCGCTGGAAAAACTGCCCGAAAAGCAGCGCCGGCTGATCGAGCGCGCATATTACGGCGATCTGACGCACAGCGAGATCGCGGAAGAAACCGGTCTGCCCCTTGGCACGATCAAATCGAGAATCAGGTTGGCGCTGGAGAAGTTGCGCCACGCCATGTCCTAGGAAGAACGATGAAGATCAGGCACCACCTTTCAGACAAGCTGTTGATGGCCTATTCGGCCGGCGCATTGCCCGAGGCGTTCAGCCTTGTCGTGGCGACGCATATCTCGCTTTGCGACGAATGTCGGGCGCGGCTGGCCAGTTACGATGCCGTTGGCGGCGCCGTTCTTGAGGATACGCCGGATGTTGCGATGTCCTCGGGCAGCCTTGCCGCGACGATGAAGCTGATCCGGGAGAGGGCGGCCGCCGATGTGGGCCCCTCCCCTCGCGCTCCGGAGCCGACGGCCCTCGGAATGACCGAAACGGTGCTTCCGGCGCCGGTGCGCGAGTATGTGGGCGGCGATATCGATGCCGTGCGCTGGCGGCCCCTCGGGGGCGGCGTGCGCCAAGCGATCCTGCCGACGGCAAAGGATGCCCGTGTGCGCCTGCTGCATATTCCGGCCGGCGTGGCCGTGCCCGATCACGGGCATCGCGGGACCGAACTGACGCAGGTGCTGCGCGGCGCCTTCCGCGACGAGCATGACCGCTTTGGCCCCGGCGATATCGAAATCGCGACCGAGGATACTCATCACACGCCCGTTGCAGAGCCGGGCGAGGATTGCATCTGTCTCGCCGCGACCGACGCACCCCTGCGATTCAACGCTTTACTGCCGCGGATCGCGCAACCCTTCTTCCGCATCTGACCCAACGGCCGCCGCGTTCGTCTACCGCGCAACTGCGGCCCGGCCCGCGCGCTTCTCGCGCGCGCGGGCGAGGCCGTCTGCATAAGTCCCGGCCTTGCGGCGCGCCCTTTTGTGGGGCGCCAGAAGAGCTGCGCGGTCCAGCGGGTCGTTCAACGTGGCCGCGGCGAAGGCGCCGAGCCTGTCCCCTTCGAGGATCGTCTGCGTTGCAGGATGCCCTCCGAAGGGCAGGGGAAGCGCAAAAAGACGCGCGCAGTTGGCGCGCAGCAGCGCCACATGCAACCGGTCCGCTGTTTGAAAGGGATCGTGCACAGCCACCACATCGGGCGCTTCCGGGTCCGAAAGATGCGACAAATCGTCAAGCGCGGGGTCGCACATCTGGCGGTCCTGCCACCAGCGCCGCTCGAACGGGGCGCGGGAGGGCAACGGGCTCGCCTGCGGCGAAATCACCACCGCCCGCACCGCCCCTGCGGCATTGGCAAACCGCAGCGCGCCATACCCGCCCATCGAAAAGCCATAGGTGACAGTGCTGTCGTAATCGGACGCCAGCGCAGCCACGGTATCCAGCGCGGCCTCCAGATCGGGGTTCAGAAACCAGTCGTTGCGCGACGTCTGGACGCGCAGCACCGGCCAGCCGCGCCTGTCGAAGAATGTGTCGCGCGGGGGGGGCTCAAAACCGGCCCGCCCGCGAGTCCAGTGATCGAAGGTCACGTAAAGGCGGCTGCCCGGCCGGTCCGCCGACCACAGGAGCCGCAGGTATTGTCCCTCGAGAACCGGGGTCAGCATGGCCTTTCCGAGAGGCACCTTGCGCGTCGTAGACGCCTCAAGAAGCCCGGTC
>SKUV01000043.1 GCA_007129775.1 Paracoccaceae bacterium
CGCGATGCCGCTGCGCCTGCGCCGGGCGCTGGCGCGCGCGCGGGGCGGGGCGGGCGATCCGCCGCATCTGCTGGCCGATGGCTGGTGGCTGGAGCCGCTGGCGCGGCCGCGCCATGATCTCTGGATCTGGGGCGCGGGCCATGTGGGCCGGGCGCTTGTGGCCGTGCTGGCGCCGCTGCCCGATCTTGCGCTGACGTGGATCGACAGCGCCGAGGCCCGCTTTCCCGAAGGCCCCGATCCCGCGCAGACCCTGCGCCGGCGGGTCGCCGAGAACCCCGCGACGCTGGTGGCAGAGGCCCCGCCGGAGGCGCATCATCTGGTGCTGACCTATTCCCATGCGCTGGATCTGGAAATCTGCCACCGGCTGCTGGGCCACGGCTTTGCCGGGCTGGGGCTGATCGGATCGGCCACCAAGCGCGCGCGCTTCCGGTCGCGGCTGGCGGCGCTGGGCCATGGCCCGGCGGCGATCGACCGTATCGTCTGCCCGATCGGCGCGCCTGCCCTTGGCAAGCATCCGCAGGCGATTGCGGTCGGGGTGGCGGCGAAGTTGCTGGGCGCGTTGCGCGCGGGCGGCGGGACCGGGCGTGCCGATCAGCGCACGATGGGCTCCAGCGGATCGTAATGGATGCCCTCGCCCCAAGCGACTTCGGGCAGGCTGTCGGGCTTGAAGCGCAGGCGCTGCAATTGCTCGCGCGTCACGAAGCGGCGGCGGTTGACGATTCCGGCCGGGTCGGACCATTGCGCCGACAGCGCCCCGCCCCTGAGGCTGGCACGGAAATAGACATCCACCTGATGAAAGCCGCTGGCGGGATCGTGAAACTCGTTGACGAGGCAGGGCGCGCCCACGGCGATGCGCAGGCCGGTTTCCTCGTGCACCTCGCGCATCAGGTTGTCGGGCAGCGAACTGCCCTGTTCCACGCCGCCGCCCGGGGCGCACCAAAGATCGCTTTGCCGTCCCGGCCAGGCGTTGACCAGCAGCAGCCGCCCTTCGTGCAGCAGCAGGGCACGGACTGCGAGGCGAAGGCCGGGGCGGAGCGTGGGGCGCGACATGTCCGCCGATCTGTGCCGGGATGCCGGAAATGTCCAGCCCCGCCCCTCGAATCCCGGTGCACGATACCCTAGATCGGGGGGTATGCGATTTGTCCTTGCCCCCATCCTCGCCCTCGCCCTTTCTCTGCCCGGGCTGGCCCCGGCGCGTGCCGCGGCCGCCGCGGCCGGCGATGAGGCCGAATGCGTGGTGCTGTTGCACGGGCTGGCCCGCTCCGAGGTGTCGCTCATGGCCATGGGCGAGGCGTTCACGCGGCGCGGCTTTGAGGTGGTCAACCGCGGCTACCCCTCGACCGAGGCGAGCATCGCCGATCACGTGGCCAAGGTGGGCCTGTCGGTGGAGGAATGCGGTGATGCCAAGGTGCATTTCGTCACCCATTCCATGGGCGGGATCATCCTGCGTGCATGGCTTGCCGAAAACCGGCCCGAACGGCTGGGCCGGACGGTGATGCTGGCGCCGCCGAACCACGGCTCCGAACTGGTGGATGTTTTCGGGCCGTTCGAGCCTTTCAGCTGGGTCAACGGCCCGGCGGGGCTGGAACTGGGCACCGAGGATTCCTCGATCCCGAACAAGCTGCCCCTGCCGGATTTCGAACTGGGCATCATCGCGGGGGATTTTTCGCTCAACCCGGTGTTTTCGGCGCTGATCGAGGGGCCGGATGACGGCAAGGTGTCGGTCGCGAGCACGCGGCTGGAGGGGATGAGCGACCATCTGGTTGTGCCGGCGACCCATACCTTCATGATGCTGAACATGCTTGTGATCGGCCAGAGCGTGCACTTCGTCGAAGAGGGCGCTTTCGATCACGACATGACGCTGGCAGGCGCGATTCGTTTCCTGATGGGGGATTGAGGCGCGCCTACGGCCGGTCTTGTCGGGGCGCGGTTTCCGGGGCGGCTGTCCGCGGCCATCCGGTGCCCTGTTGTGGCGCTTATCTTCGCAGCGGCCCGATCCCGGCCCGCCCGGTGAACGCCGCGAGAGCTTCCCGGCCAGCCGCTTTGGCGCGGCTTGGTGCACCGCGTGTGGTCTTCCGGACGGGGCCGGGATAAAGCGCCCATCCCCGGCCTTGCGGGCGGCTGCCCGCGGCCATCCGGTGCCCCTCTGAGGCGCTGTCTCTCGGCTCACGCCCCCGGGCGGCGCAGGATCCGGTTGGCATGGCCCATCTTGCGGCCCGGCCGGGCTTCGGCCTTGCCGTAGAGGTGCAGCGCGGTGTCGGGGGCGCGGGCCAGATCGGGCAGCCCCGCCACATCCTCGCCGATCAGGTTGGTCATCTCCACATCCGCGAACCGCCGCCCGTCGCCCAGCGGCCAGCCGGCGACGGCGCGCACATGCTGTTCGAACTGGTCCACGGCGCAGGCGTTCTGCGTCCAGTGGCCGGAATTGTGGACCCGCGGCGCGATCTCGTTCACGATCAGGCCGGCCGGGGTCACGAACAACTCCACCCCCAGCACGCCGATGTAATCGAGCGCATTGAGGATCCGTGCGGCGATCAGCACCGCATCGCTGCGCTGGCCGGGGCTGAGGCGCGCGGGAACGATGGTGCGGCGCAGGATGCCGGCCTCGTGCAGATTCTCGCCCGGATCGAAGGCCGCCACCGCGCCGTCGGCCCCGCGCGCCGCGATCACCGAGACCTCGCGCTCGAATTTGACGAAGCCTTCCAGCACCGCTGCCGCCCCGCCCATCGCGTCCAGCGCGGCCTCTGCATCGGCGGGGCTGTCCAGCCGCGCCTGTCCCTTGCCGTCATAGCCCAGCCGCGCGGTCTTGAGGATCGCCGGCAGGCCCACCGCCTCCAGCGCCAGATCGAGGCTCGGGCGGTCCGTGACCTCGGCGAAGGGCGCGGTCTGCAAACCCAGCCCCTGCAGGAACCGCTTTTCCGCCAGCCGGTCCTGACTTGCCGCGAGGGCGGCCCGACCCGGGTGCACCAGCCGCAGCGCCTCGATCGTGTCGAGCGCGGCGGTCGGGATGTTCTCGAATTCATAGGTCACCACGTCCACCGCTTCGGCAAAGCGGCGCAGCGCCTGCGTGTCATCGTATTCGGCGCGGAAATGGTAATTCGCCACATGGCTGGCAGGGCAGTCGCCCGAGGGCTCGAAAATGCAGGTCTTGAACCCCAGCCGCGCCGCCGCGACCGACAGCATGCGCCCCAGTTGGCCGCCGCCCAGAATCCCGATCACCGCGCCCTGCGGCAGCGGCTCAGTCATCCGACGGCTCCTCGGGGATGGAGGCGGTCAGCGCCGCGCGCCATTCCGCCAGCCGCGCAGCCAGCGCGGGATCGCCCAGCGCGAGGATCTGCGCGGCCATCAGCCCCGCATTGGCCGCGCCGGCGGCGCCGATGGCCATTGTCGCGACCGGATAGCCCCGCGGCATCTGCAGGATGGAATAGAGGCTGTCCACGCCCGACAGCGCCCGGCTCTGCACGGGCACGCCGATCACCGGCACAAGCGTCTTGGAGGCCATCATTCCCGGCAGATGCGCCGCCCCGCCGGCCCCGGCGATGATCACCCGCAGCCCGCGCTCGGCCGCCGTCCGGCCATAGTCCCACAGCCGGTCGGGGGTGCGGTGGGCCGAGACGATCCGCGCCTCGTGCGCGATGTCGAGCGCGTCGAGGATCTGCGCCGCCTCGCGCATGGTGGGCCAGTCCGACTGGCTGCCCATGATCAGCCCGACGCGCGCAGAAACCATGTGTGCTGTCCTTTCATGGGCGGCCTGGGGGCGGGGCGGGCCCGCCGGATCGGCGCGCACTATAGCTGCCGGGGCAGGGGCGGCAACCCGTCGCGGGCCACGCAGGACGCAGCGCTGGCGATGACGCCCGCGCGGGCCGTCGTGGCGCGCCTGCCGCCCGGGCGGGTGGTTCAGGCGATGATGTCCGGGGTCAGGTCATCCTCGATCCGGGCGATGACGTCCTTCAGCCGCAGCTTCTGCTTCTTCAGCCGGCGCAGGGCCAGTTGATCGGCGGTGCCCCGCTCCTGCAGGGCGGCGATGGCGTCGTCGAGGTCGCGATGCTCGCGCCGGAGAACCTCCAGCCGGATGCGCATCACCTCTTCGCTGTTCAGTTCGCTCGGGGCATTCATGGGCCGTTGCGCCTCGTTCTTCGTTGGGTCGGCGGCACTATAACGCCGCGCACCGATTCTCACAAAGCCCGCATCGCAGACACTCGGTCCACCCGCCTCTTGCCCGGCGGGCTGCGCGCCCCCATATCCCCGTCAGGTGGCGCTGCCGGACACGGGGCGCATCGCCGAAAACGCAACGTCGCTTGAACAAGGGCTTGCCAGATGACGAAACTGAGCTTTGGGGCGCACCCGTTCCTGCTGGGCTTCGACCAGCTCGAACGCCTCGCCGAACGCACCGCGAAAAGCGGGACCGACGGCTATCCGCCCTTCAATATCGAGCAATCGGGCGACAACGCCTTTCGCATCACCCTCGCCGTCGCCGGGTTTTCCGACGATGATCTGTCGATCACGCTGGAGGATCGCCAACTGGTGATCCGCGGGCGCCAGAGCGACAGCGCCGAGGGCCGCGTGTTCCTGCATCGCGGGATCGCCGCGCGGCAGTTTCAGCGCGCCTTCGTGCTGGCCGAGGGGGTGGAGGTGGCCCGAGCAAGCCTCGAGAACGGTCTGCTGCATATCGATCTGGAACGGGCCGAGCCCGAACCCGTCGTGCAGACGATCCGGATCGGCACGCCGGACACGGCAAAGGGCCGCGGTTGAGCAGGTGAGCAGGAAAGGAAAAGCACGATGAACAGCCCCATTGATTTCGACGCCCGGAACGGCACGCCCATCGTCTATATCCGCCCGGTCGCCGTGGCGGATCTGCCCGACGAGGTCCAGCGCGAGGCGGAGGGGATCGACCGGCTCTATGCCGTGCATGACGCCGATGGCGAGCGGCTTGCGCTGGTGCGCGACCGCAAGCTGGCCTTCGTTCTGGCCCGCCAGAACAATATGGCGCAGGTGCATGTGCACTGAAACGGATCACGCACTGA
>SKUV01000019.1 GCA_007129775.1 Paracoccaceae bacterium
CACCGCCACCGCCGCCGTCGCGGCCGCCGCGCCCGCCCATGAGCACGCGCAATTGTTCCTGACCGCGTTTCACGATCTCGTCGATTTCGGGGATCTGCGGGCCTTCGCCGCCCGGTCCGCGGCCACCGCCGCCACCGCCGCCGCTACCGCCGCTGCCGCGATTGTCGCCGCCGCCGCGCCCGCCTGTCCCGCGCCCTCCCCAGGGTCCGCCAGTGTTGGACATGAGCTGGTGCTCCTTCCTGTTTTCCGCCTTGCGCTTTCGCGCGTTAACTGGGCCGATGGCCCCTCAATTCAACCCGACCGGACCGGTGCCTTCATGGTGACCAGTTCCTCGGCCATCGTCGGATGCACCGCCACAGTGCGGTCGAAATCCGCTTTCGTCGCGCCCATCTTGATCGCGATGGCAGCAAGCTGGATCATCTCGCCCGCGTGATCCGCGACGATATGGCACCCCAGAACACGGCCCGTGGCCTGGCTGACGACCAGCTTCATCATCACACGGTCGCTGCGCCCTGCAAAGGCCGAATGCATCGCCCGGAACGAGGTCGCGTAAATGTCAACGGGCTCGCGGCTGCGCGCGGCCTCTTCCGTCAGGCCGACGGAGCCCAGTTCGGGCTGTGTGAAGACGGCGCTGGGCACGAGGTCGTGATCGGCCCGGCTCGGCCGGCCGCCGAAAACCGTCTCCGAAAACGCCTGCCCCTCGCGGATCGCGACCGGCGTCAGGTTGATGCGGTCGGTCACATCGCCGATGGCATGGATCGTGGGCACCGCCGTTTGCGAGCTTGCATCCACCTCGACCGCGCCGAAGCGGCCCATGCGCACGCCCACCTCTTCCAGCCCCAGCCCCTCGCTGTTGGGGCGCCGGCCGGTGGCGAAGAGAACCGCGTCGAAGCGCCGCTCCTGCCCGTCGGTGGAGCGCACGGTAAAGCGTCCGGCGGTGCCTTCGGCCCCTGCCTCGATGTCCAGCACGTCGGTGCCGAGGCACAGCGTCACGCCATCGGCCATCATCGATTGCGCCACATGGCCGCGGGCCTCGTCGTCGAAGCCGCGCAGGATCTGGGCGCCGCGATAATATTGCGTCACCTCCACCCCGAGGCCGTTCAGGATGCAGGCGAATTCGCAGGCGATATAGCCGCCGCCCACGATCAGGACGGAGCGCGGCAGCGCCTCCATCAAGAAAACGTCGTTCGACGACATCACCGGCAGATCGGCGAATTCGTCGGGGATGAAGGGCCGCCCGCCGGTGGCGATCAGGATGTGGCGGGCGGTGATCTGCCGGCCGTCCTGCAGCCGCACCGCCTGCGGGCCCGCGACCGTCGCGCGGCTGTCGTAGATCGTGACGCCGGCTTTTTCGAGATTGCTGCGATAGATGCCTTCGAGCCGGTCAAGCTCTGCATGCAGTTTGGTGCGGAAGGCCGGCCAGTCGAACCGGCCGGCGCGGGCGTCCCAGCCATAGGCACGGGCATCCTCGATGGCGCGCGGGAAGCCCGAGGCGAAGACCATCAGCTTTTTCGGCACGCAGCCCCGGATCACGCAGGTGCCGCCCATCCGGTCTTCTTCGGCCAGCGCGACGCTCGCGCCCTCCATGGCGGCGATGCGCGCCGCGCGCACCCCGCCGGAGCCGCCGCCGATGACGAAAAGGTCGTAGTCGAAGGACATTGCGTCTCCTGTCGTGCCGGGGGCCGGGGGGCCGGCCTCAGTCCAGCGCGTTGCGAAAGATGTTCTCGCCCTCGGCAAAGTCGATCTGGTCCTGTTCGACCGTGCCGGCGCCCATGTCGCGCACCTCCACCCGACCGTCGCCATGGCCGATGATGACCACATCGCAGATATCGATGAAGAGGCCGTTCTCCACCACCCCGGGGATCTGGTTGAGCACCAGCGACAATTGCCGCGGGTTGCCGATGCTGCGCAGCGCAAGATCGAGAATCAGGTTGCCTTCGTCGGTATAGAACGGCTCTTGCCCGTTCATGCGCAGGCTGACGGCATGGCCCATCACGTCGAGCCCGGTCAGGGTTTCCTCGATCAGCGCGCGGGTGGTCTGCCAGCCGAAGGGAATCACCTCCACCGGCAGCGGAAAGGCGCCCAGCGTCGTCACCTCCTTGGCGACATCGGTGATCACGATCATCTGATCCGAGGCCGCCGCCACGATCTTTTCCTGCAAGAGCGCGCCGCCGCCGCCCTTGATCAGCGTGAGGTTGGCGTCGAATTCGTCGGCCCCGTCGATCGTCAGGTCGAGCCATTTGACATCTTCGAGCGTCGACAGCGGAATGCCGATCTGACGCGCCAGCGCCGCAGTGCGGCTGGAGGTGGGCACGCCGGTGATGCGCAGCCCCTCCTCGCGCACCATCTCGCCCAGACAGCGCACCATCCACGCGGCGGTCGAGCCGGTGCCGAGACCCACGCACATCCCGTCTTCCACGAAATCCACCGCCCGGCGCGCGGCGGCGAATTTGGCGCGGTCAATTGGGGAAAGCTGTCCGCTCATGGGCTTTTCCGCTCCGTCTGGTGGGCTCTGTCTTGCCGGCGCCTGTGGCCGGGTATTCAGGTCTCGTCCGGGCGCGTTATAGGCGAGGATCGCGCCGGGTGCGAGGGGGATTCGGCCGCACTATCGCCGGGGCCTGCCCTCGCGCCGGAGGGGGCGGGGGAGGGGGCTTCAGGCCGCCCGCACCTCTCCGGCCAGCGAATGGGCCGCCGATGCGGTGATGCGCACCGGCAGCACCCGGCCGCGCGCGGCCTCGGGCGCCTCGGCATGGACGGCGTGCAGATGTTCGGACTTGCCCACCATCTGACCCGGCAGCCGGCCCGGTTTCTCAAAAAGCACCCGCACATCGCGCCCGACCATCGCGGCCTGAATGGCGCGCTGTTGCTCCAGCAGCAGCGCCTGCAGCCGTTGCAGCCGGTCGTCCATCTCGGCCACGGGCACGCCCGCGCGTTCGGCCGCCGGGGTGCCGGGGCGGGCGGAATACTTGAACGAATAGGCCTGCCCGTAACCCACCGCGCGCACCAGATCCATCGTGGCCTCGAAATCGGCCTCTGTCTCGCCCGGGAAACCCACGATGAAATCGCCCGACAGCAGCAGATCGGGCCGCGCCGCGCGCAGCCGTTCGATCAGCCGCAGATATTGCTCGGCCGTGTGCTTGCGGTTCATCGCCTTCAATATCCGGTCCGACCCCGATTGCACCGGCAGGTGCAGGTAAGGCATCAGCTTGTCGCACTGCCCGTGGGCCGCTATCAGATCGTCGCCCATGTCATTGGGGTGGCTGGTGGTGTAGCGGATACGCTCCAGCCCGTCGATCTCGGCCAGCGCGCCGATCAGCCGCGCCAGCGTCCAGTCGCCCCCCTCCGGCCCGGCGCCGTGATAGGCGTTGACGTTCTGGCCCAGCAGCGTGATCTCGGCCACGCCGCGATCCACCAGTGCGCGCGCCTCGTCCAGCACCCGCGCCGCCGGACGGCTGACCTCGGCGCCGCGCGTATAGGGCACGACGCAGAAGGCGCAGAACTTGTCGCAGCCCTCCTGCACCGTCAGAAAGGCGCTCGGCCCGCGCTTGGGCCGGGGCCGGGCGGGCAGATGGTCGAACTTGTCCTCGGCCGGGAATTCGGTGTCGAGCGCGGCCTCGCCCCGGCGCAGGCGGGCCTCCATCTGCGGCAGGCGATGATAGCTTTGCGGGCCCACAACCAGATCCACCAGCGGCTGGCGGCGCATGATCTCGGCGCCCTCGGCCTGCGCCACGCAGCCGGCGACGCCGATCTTCAGATCGGGATTGGCGGCCTTGAGCGGCTTCAGCCGGCCCAGTTCGGAATAGACCTTTTCGGCCGCCTTTTCCCGGATGTGGCAGGTGTTGAGCAGGATCATGTCGGCCTCGTCGGGCCGGTCGGTGGTGACATAGCCCTGCGTGCCCAGCGCCTCGGCCATCCGCTCGCTGTCATAGACGTTCATCTGGCAGCCGTAGGTCTTGACGAAGAGCTTTCTGGGCGCGGTCATGGGCGGGCTCCGGCAGGGCGGTTGCGGAATGCTGGTGCGGCCATAGCGAAAACCGCCCGGCACCGCAACGGCGCAACCCGCCGCGTGGGCTTGTCCGGCCCTTGCAAAAGCCGCGCCGCTGGCGGAATCTGGCCCCGGATCGGGAGTGCGGAGATGACGCGGCAGCGGCTGGAGGCGGTGATCGGGCAAGGCGGGCTGGAAGGCCCGCTCGCGCTGATCTTCTGCGAGGACGCGGCCGAGATCGACAGCACGCTGGCCCACCATCTGGCGCAGGGCTTCGCCCGGGTGCTGGCCTTCCTGCCCGCCGACCTGCCCGCACCGTCCCTCGACGACCCTCGGCTGCGCCTCATCGCCCATGACAGCACCGACCCCGAGGCCGCCCGCGCCGCCGTCAACACCGTCGCCCGGGCCGCGCCGGGCGCGTGGATCTACTGGGGCTATAACGCCGAATACCTGTTCTTTCCCTTCTGCGAGACCCGCACCATCCGCGACATGCTGACCTTTCACGCCGAGGAACGGCGCGACGCGATGCTGACCTATGTGATCGACCTCTATCCGCGCGATCTGGCGCGCGCGCCGGACGGGGTGGACAGGGGCGCCGCGATGCTGGATGCGCGCGGCTATTTCGGCCTGTCGCGCAGCGGAGAGAACGGCCCGAAGGAGCGGCAACTGGATTTCTTCGGCGGGCTGCGCTGGCGTTTCGAGGAATACATCCCCCCCGAGCGGCGCCGGATCGACCGCATCGCGCTCTTCCGCGCCAAACCGGGGGTGACGCTGTTGGACGGCGACGTGATGTCGGAGGAGGAGATGAACACCTATGCCTGCCCGTGGCATCACAACCTGACCGCCGCGGTGGCCTCGTTCCGGGTGGCCAGGGCGAGTTGGCGGCGGTGCACGGCCAGCCCCATGGGCTTGTCGAAGTTCCGCATCAGCAGCGTCACCTGCTGGCCATCCCAGCCGATCATGGCCACCTTGCCCGCCTGGTACGTGCTCACGACCAGC
>SKUV01000175.1 GCA_007129775.1 Paracoccaceae bacterium
CGTCCATCACGATGGGCGAGACCCCGGCGGTGGGCTCGTCCAGCATCAGCACGCTGGGCTGGGTCATCAGCGCGCGCCCGACGGCGACCTGCTGGCGCTGCCCGCCGCTGAGTTCGCCCGCCGCCTGCCGGCGCTTTTCGCGCAGGATCGGAAACAGCTCGAACACCTGTTCCATCGTGGCGCTGAAATCGTCGCGCCGCAGAAAGGCGCCCATTTCGAGGTTTTCCTCGACGCTCATCGAGGGAAAGATATTGGCGGTCTGGGGCACGAAGGCCATGCCTTCGGCAACGCGGGCCTGCGGCGACATCCGCGTGATGTCGGCCCCGTTGAGCCGCACCGACCCCTCGCGCAGCTTCAGCATCCCGAAAACGGCCTTCATCGCGGTGGATTTGCCGGCGCCGTTCGGCCCCACGATCACCGCGATCTGGCCGCGCTCCACCGCGATGGTGCAACCGTGCAGGATGTCGGCCGCACCATAGCCGCCGGTCATGTTCTCGCCGATCAGGACGGGGTTGCCGCCCGTCGCTGCCGCTGCCGCTGCCGCCGCCGCCGGCCCGTTTTTCGCGGCGGTGCCGCCCTCTTGCGCCACGCTCATCTTGGTCCGTCCCGTTGCGTCATGGTCATCGCGCGATTGCCTCCTGCACCGACACGACAAGGGCGCTGTCGGGCGTCATGATCTCCAGATGGCTGACGAAGCTCCGCCCCCCGGTGATTTCGGTCAATTCTGAGATCGCCGCGCCCTCGCGGCCGCGCAGGGCGCCGGGTGCGATGCCCGCGCCGGTGCCGGTGTTGTGGCCTTGGGGCATCGTCATATCGTCATTCTCCGTTCCGGGGGCGCAGCAGATCGGCCACGCGCCGGGCCTCGAGCGCGAAGGCGTCTTCGGACACATCCTCGCGCCCGGCGAGGATGAGCGTCAGCCACCCGTCGCCATCGGCCAGCGCCATCATCGCCGCCGGATACTCGGTGCCCTCCACCGGGACGGCGTAGAAATCCACCATCACGGTGGCATGGGGCGTCTCTTGCGTCTTGCGCAGCCCGCGCCGGGGGGCGGGTTCGCCATGCTCGCGCGCCTCCTCGGCAAGCCCGGCCTCCAGCAGGTCCAGCAGATCGGAAAGCCCGGCCACGCCATCGGGCCGGATGTCGCCGGCGCTGGCGTCGATGAAGAAGTCATCGCGCTCCAGATGGGTGATGCGCCGCGCCGCGGGGTGGGGCAGGGCGCGGGCATCGGACCAAGCGCTGTCGCCGGGGCAGAAGGCAAGCTGCGCGCCCAGCGGCAGGCAGGTCTCCTGCCCCGCCTGCGCCGCGGCGGGGATCGGCAGCAGCATTGCGGCCAGGGCCGCGCGGGGCAGCGCACCGGACATGGGGCCGGGCAGCGCGCCATGCACGCCCGGCGCGCTCAACTGCCCGCCTCCAGCACGGTGTCGAGCCCACCCTCGGCCTTGACCTTGTTCTTCAGCCCGGTGCCCAGATAGGCCTCGATCACGCGCTCGTCGTTCTTGATGTCGTCGATGCTGCCCTCGGCCAGCACGCGCCCCTCGGCCATACAGATCACCGGGCCGCAGATGCGGGCGATGAAATCCATGTCATGCTCGATCACCACGAAGGTATAGCCGCGCTCTTCGTTCAGCCGCAGGATCGCATCGGCGATGGTGTTGAGAAGCGTGCGGTTCACCCCCGCGCCGACCTCGTCGAGAAACACCACCCGTGCGTCGGTCATCATGGTGCGGCCCAGTTCCAGTAGCTTCTTCTGGCCGCCCGACAGGTTGCCCGCGCGCTCTTCGGCCAGATGATCGACGGTCAGGAACTTCAGCACCTCGTGGGCGCGCTCGCGGATGCGCTCCTCTTCCTCGGCCACGCGGCCGCGGTGAAACCACGCTGACCAGAGATTTTCGCCCGACTGGTTCGGCGGCACCATCATCAGGTTTTCCAGAACCGTCATCGAATGGAACTCGTGCGCGATCTGGAAGGTGCGCAACAGCCCGCGGGAGAAAAGCGCGTGCGGGCGCAGGCCGGTGATATCCTCGCCCTCCATCAGCACGCGGCCCGATGTGGGCGGCAGGACGCCGGCGATCACGTTGAACAGCGTTGTCTTGCCCGCGCCGTTCGGCCCGATCAGCCCG
Source organism: Paracoccaceae bacterium (assembly GCA_007129775.1). Lineage (GTDB taxonomy): Bacteria > Pseudomonadota > Alphaproteobacteria > Rhodobacterales > Rhodobacteraceae > Rhodobaculum. Next base: position 2,122 of record SKUV01000175.1, read on the forward strand.
GTGATCGAGCCCTTCTCGATTTCCATGCTGGCGCCGTCGACGGCATGGAAGCCGCCGAAATGCTTGTGCAGATCCTCGATCCGGATCATGAAACCCCCTGTTGCGAGGTTATGGGTTGTTTTCTTGGTTGGGAAATGGCCCGGCCTGCCCGGCCGGGCCATCCAGTCTTGCAGATCGCGTGGCGCGCGATCAGTGGATGCGGTCTTCCACGAAGGTCCCGTCGGTGATGGTGTATTCGCGGAACGTGCCCGATGCCTCGCGCTCGTTGATCAGCTCCACATTGGTCGCGCCGACGTAATCGACCTCGCCGCCATCGGCGAGAATCTGCAGCGCGCGGGCCAGATCGCCCGGCATGATCGGCTCGCCCGGGGCGTTGGCCACGTTGAGCACATTGGCCGCGATCTCGGCCGGATCGGTGCTGCCGGTCGCCTGCGCCGCGAGGATCAGCAGCGCCGCCGCGTCATAGCTCTCGCGGGTGTAGGAGGTGTCGGGGTCCACCCCGGCGGCGTTCGCGAGTTCCGCGAATTGCGCCGGGCCTTCGCCGATGCTCCACGGCACGACGCCGAAGCTGCCGTTCAGGTCGGGGCCAATGGTGTCGATCAGGCTCTGGGCATACATGCCGTCGGCCAGCACGAAGGTTTCGAACGCCCCCGATTCGACGGCATTCTGGATGATGCCGACGCCGCCCTGATCGGCATAGCCGAGCACGACCAGCGCATCCCCGCCCGAGGCGGCGAGCACGCCGACTTCGGCGGAATAATCGCCCTTGCCGTCTTCATGCGGGTCGCTCGTCGTGACGCTGCCGCCCAGTTCGGTGAAGGACCCGACGAAGGCTTCGGCAAGGCCGCGGCCGTAATCGTTCTGGGTGAAGGTCACGGCGACATTGTCGATTCCGCGCTCGAGGATCACCTCGGCCAGAACCCGGCCCTGACGGGCGTCGGAGGGCGAGGTGCGGAAGAACAGGCCGCCGGTTTCCAGATCGGTGAAGGCGGGGCTGGTGGCCGAGGGCGAGATCATCGGAACGCCGTGCACCATCGCCACGTTCTCGAGCACGCCGCGGGTCACGCCCGAGCAATCGGCGCCCATGATCGCCATCACGCCTTCGGCGGTGACCAGACGTTCGGCCGCGGCGGTGGCGGCGGAATTGTCGAGGCAGGTCGAATCTGCGCGCACCGGCACGATGGTCGTACCGCCGAGGAACAGGCCGCTTTCGTTGGCCTCCGCAATCGCAAGCTCGGCCGAGGCGGCCATGTTGGGTGTGATCGATTCGATCGGGCCGGTAAAGCCCAGCAGAACGCCCATCTTCACCTCATCTGCGGCGGCGGTGCCGGCGACCAGGCCAGCGGCGGCCGTAGCGAGAAGCAGTTTTTTCATTTTTCAGGCTCCCGTGTTGAACAAACGGGGCGAGACTAATGGCGCTTGCGACAAAAAGGAAGATGGAAGCGTCGACGACGCAGCGGCGGCTTTGCGGGTCGTCGCGCGCAGCGGTCGGCGGAATGCCGCCGCCGCCGGGATCACAAGAAAGTCAGCATGCTCGCATCGCTCACCGGCGTGCATACTTCGGACAGGCTATGTCATGACGAAGGGAGATTTCCGGATGACCGCACGCCCCCTGCACCCCGTCGACCTGCGTCGCCGCCGCCTGCCGCTGGCGGCCTTCGGGCTGGCTCTTGCGCTGGCCGTGCCCGGCTCGTTGCTGACGTCGGAGGCCGCGCGCGCCGACACGATCGAGACGAGTGTCGGCGAGGTCCGGGTGGAGGCGATGGCGACCGGGCTGACCGAGCCCTGGGCGATCGGGTTTCTGCCGGAGGGCGGCTTTCTGGTGACCGAGCGGGGCGGGCGCCTGTTGCGGGTGGACGAGGCCGCCGACAGGCATCAGGTCTCGGGCGTGCCGCGGGTGGCGGCGACGGGGCAGGGGGGCTTGCTCGACCTGATGATCCCGCGTGACTTCGCGCAGACGCGCGAGCTGTTCCTGACCTTCGCCGAAACCCGGCCCGGCGGGCTGCTGAATACCTCACTCGCCGTGGGGCGGCTGTCGGAGGATCTGACGCGGCTCGACGATGTGCGGGTGATCTTTCGCGCCATGCCCGGCTTCGGCGGCGGGCGCCATTTCGGCAGCCGCGTGGCGGAAGGGCCGGAGGGCCATCTGTTCATGACGCTGGGCGACCGGGGCAGCGACACGACCTCGCAGGACAGGAGCAACCACAACGGCACCGTGGTGCGGCTCAACCGCGACGGCAGCGTGCCAGGTGACAACCCCTTCGTCGGGCAGGAGGGCGTGCTGCCCGAGATCTGGTCATGGGGCCATCGCAATGCGCAGGGTCTGGCCTTCGACGCCGATGGGCGGCTGTGGTCCACCGAGCACGGGCCGCGCGGTGGCGACGAGCTGAACCTCGTGGAGCCGGGGCTGAACTACGGCTGGCCGGTGATCGGCGAAGGCGTGCATTACTCGGGCCGGCCGATGCCGGAGGGGCGCGAGGCCGAGGGCATGATCCGCCCGCTGATGGACTGGTCGCCCGCGCTCGCGCCCTCGGGGCTCGCGGCCTATTCGGGCACGCTCTTTCCGGGCTGGCAGGGCCATCTTTTCGCCGGCAGCCTGCAGCAGGACCGGATCGCGGTGATCGACCCGGACCGCGCGGTGGAGGTGGATTCGCTGCAGGCCGCGCAAACCGGCCGCATCCGCGACGTGCGCGAGGGGCCCGAGGGCGCCATCTGGTTCCTGTCGATCCACGAGGGCGGCGCCTTCCGGATCGTGCCGGCGGAGTGAGGCGGTCCGCGCCCCCTGATTGTGCACCGGTCTTCCGAACCGTATCCCGAGTAACGCGCCCATTCCCGCCGCCCCGGTGAACAGCCGCGAGAGCC
>SKUV01000377.1 GCA_007129775.1 Paracoccaceae bacterium
CACGGGCGCCGGGACCGGCGGCGCGCGGGGCACGGCGCGGACGGCAGAGGCTCCGCAGGCCTGATCGCTGCCTGATCAGGGCCGGCAGCCCTGCTTGCGTGGATGCAGCCGGCACGGCTCGGATGATCTGACGGGTCAACCCGGCGGCGCGAGGGGCCCCGGCCGGTGATACGCGCCTTGACCCCGCTCCGGGCCGCCCGAAGGCCAGCCGCTATCCGAACGGCTCTCGAACCGCGGCGCCGGGACTGCCGGGTATGGCCCGTTGCCGGCGGGTGGGACGCCTCAGAGCCGGGACAGACGCTCGGTCAGCAGGGAAAAGAATCCGTCCGCGTCGACATCGCCCAGAAAGAGCGCATTGGCGGGCCTGCCCGTCACCCGCCACCAGTCGGCCACGGTCATGCCGGTGGTGTGGGTGCCGGCGGTCTCGATCTCTACATTGATCTCGCGGCCCGTGAACAGATCGGGGTGCAGAAGCCACGCAATGGTGCAGGGATCGTGCAGAGGTGCGCCGGGGGAGGCGTATTTCTCCTTGTCGAAGCGTTCGAAGAAATCGGTCCAAGCCGCCACGGTCGCACCCACTTCCGTGCCCAGCGCGCGGAAGGCCGCGAGGCGCGGCGCGGTGACCAGCGCCTTGTGCGTCACATCGAGCGGCGCCACCACCAGCGGCACGCCCGCGCCGAAAACGATGGCGGCGGCCTCCGGGTCCACATAGATATTGAACTCGGCCGCAGGGGTGATGTTGCCCACCTCGAAATAGGCCCCGCCCATCAGCACGATCCGCCCGATCCGCGCGGCGATGTCGGGCGCGCGCCGCAGCGCGGTGGCAAGGTTGGTCAGCGGCCCGATGGCCACCAGCGTCACGCTGCCAGGGGGCTCGCGCCGCAGCGTCTCGATCAGGAAATCGGCCGCATGTGCGCCTTGCAGGGGCATCTTCGGCGCGGGCAGATCGGCGCCGTCCAGCCCGGTCTTGCCATGCACATGCTCGGCCGTCACCAGCGCGCGTTCCAGCGGCCGGTCGCAGCCCGCAAAGACCTTCACATCCGGCCGTCCGGCCAGTTCGCAGACCTTGCGCGCATTGTCGCGCGTCAGCGCCAGCGGCACGTTGCCGGCAACGCAGGTGATGCCCAGCAGGTCGATCTCGGGCGAGGCCAGCGCAAGGAGGATCGCCACGGCGTCATCCTGCCCCGGGTCGGTGTCGATGATGATCTTACGCGGCTGGCTCATGGCTGGCCTGTTCCTTTCTCTGCGGCCTTGGCCGCGTTCCAGAGCGCGTCCATCTCGGCCAGATCGCTGTCTTCGGGGCGCTTGCCGCGCGCGGCAAGCGCGGCTTCGATGGCAGAGAATCGGCGGGTGAACTTGGCATTGGCGGCGCGCAGCGCGGCCTCCGGGTCCACGCCCAGATGGCGGGCGAGGTTGACCATCACAAAGAGCAGGTCCCCGGTTTCCTCGGCGATCTCGTCGGGGCCGAGCCGGTCGCGCGCCTCGGCCAGTTCGCGCGCCTCTTCGGCGATCTTGTCGAGCACCTCGCCCACCTCGGGCCAGTCGAAACCCACGCGCGCCGCGCGTTTCTGCAGCTTGAGCGCCCGCAAGAGCGCGGGCAGCCCCAGCGCCACGTCGTCGAGCGTGCCGCCGGCGGCGCGGGCTGCGCGTTCCGCGGCCTTGGCGGCCTCCCAATCGCGGGTCTGGTCTTCGGCGGTCTTGTCGCGGCTGGCGTCGCCGAAGACATGGGGATGGCGCGCCACCATCTTGTCGCTGACCGAGCGCGTCACCGAGGCGAAATCGAAATGCCCCGCCTCGGCGCCCATCTGGGCGTGATAGACCACCTGCAACAGCAGATCGCCCAACTCCCCCTCCAGCGCCGGCCAGTCGGCCCGGTCGATGGCATCGGCCACCTCATAGGCTTCCTCGATCGTGTAGGGCGCGATGGAGCGGAAATCCTGTGCGATGTCCCACGGGCAGCCGTGCTCGAGATCACGCAGGCGGCGCATGATCTGCAAGAGCCGCGGAATGCTGCCGTCGGGATCGTGGATCAGGGCGTCGTCTGGGGGAGGGGGGCGCATCGCTCATGGGTAGCGGGCAGCGGCGCGCCTGTCCAGCGTGGCGGCGCCCGGGGCGCCGCCGCCTAGCAGGCGGCTGAAAAAGTGTCCCGCCACTGCGGTTCCGCATTCCACATCCCGACACTGTTCCGCACCACACCTTCCACAGGTTCCGCCCGGGCGATCTGCCCGGGCCGCGCCCGACCCTCTCCCCGGGGGCGCCTTGGAACGTCGCAAATTGCGCAGCGTTCGGAGGGGCTTGGCAGGCATAAAGCGCCGCAATTCCGGCGTTCCGAGGCGCTCTCCCAGTGTCAGGCGCGTCCCTTGGCGCATCGTTCGGGCTGTGCGAAAGGAACAGTTTCCTTGCCGAGGCCTGTTCGGGTTCCATTTTTCAGCAGCCTGCTGGGGCGCGGGGGCTACTGGCTGCGCCGTTCGGCCTCGATCTGGCGCCAACGGGCAACATTGGCGTTGTGATCGGCCAGATTGGTGGCGAAGGCATGCCCGCCCGTCCCGTCGGCCACGAAGTAAAGATAGGGCGTGTCGTCCGGGTCCAGCGCCGCGGCGATGCTGGCGCGGCCGGGGTTGGCGATTGGCGTGGGCGGCAGCCCGTCGATCACATAGGTGTTGTAGGGTGTGGCGGCGCGCAATTCGCTTTGGCGCAGGCCGCGGCCCAGCGTGCCCTGGCCCAGCGTGATGCCGTAGATCACCGTCGGGTCGGTTTGCAGCCGCATCGGCATCCGCAGCCGGTTGACGAAGACGCTGGCGACCTGCCGGCGTTCGTCGGGGACACTGGTTTCCTTTTCGATGATCGAGGCGAGGATCATCGCCTCTTCCGGGGTGCTGATCGGCAGCCCCTCGGCCCGGCCCTGCCACAGAGTGTCGAGGATGCGGGTCTGGCGGTCCCGCATCTCGGCCACCAGTGCTGCGCGGTCGGCGCCGGGGCGGATTTCATAGCTGTCGGGGGCAAGGCTGCCCTCGGGCGGAAGCTCGGTGATCTCGCCGGACAGGAAATCGGCGCGGCGTAGCGCCTCGACCACCTGCCAGACGGTCGTGCCCTCGGCCACGGTCACGCGAAAGCGGGTGTCGGGCTCGGCGGCGATGGCGGCGAATTCTGCCGGCGGCTCGGTTTCCCAGTCGAAGGAGAGGCGTTCGACATAGCGGTTGGTGGCGGGGTCAAGCTCGCGCACGATCGTGTCTGCACGGGTGACGCCGATGCGAAAGTTGACCTCGGTGCCGCAGGTGCTCTGCCCGCCGCGGGTGACCACGTCGAGGATCTCTTCCATCGAGGATCCGGGCTGGATGAGATAGGAGCCGAAGCGCAGCTGATCGGCCTTTTCGGTGTAATTCGCCCCGACCCGGAACAGCGTTCCGCTGACGATGGCGCCCTCGGCCTCCAACGAGCGGGAGACGGCGGCGATATTCGCCCCGCGCTCCACCCGCAGGCACATGGCGGTTTCCAGCGGCCCGGGGCCGGTGAACTGCTTTTGCGCCCAGCCCAGAAACCCGCCGAGCAGCACGAGGCCCACGATGATCAAGGTCAGCGCATTGGCGGCGATATGTCGGCCCATCAGCCCTCCGGACGTCCCAGCACGAGCGTTGCGTTGGTGCCGCCGAAGCCGAAGGAATTCGAGAGCGCCACCCGGATCTCGCGCGGGCGGGCGGCATTGGCGGCCAGATCGAGCTTCGGCGTCACCGCCGGAGTGTCGAGGTTGATCGTCGGCGGCGCCACCTGATCGCGAATGGCCAGCGCGCAGAAAATCGCCTCCACCGCGCCGGCGGCGCCCAGCAGATGGCCGATGCTGGATTTGGTGCTCGACATCGTGGCCCGCGCGGCGGCGTCATCGCCCAGAAGCCGCTCCACCGCGGCCAGTTCGATCGGGTCGGCCATGGTGCTGGTGCCATGGGCGTTGATGTAATCCACCGCATCGGGGGTCAGGCCGGCGCGTTTCAACGCCGCCTCCATCGCGCGGTGGCCACCGTCGCCATCCTCGGACGGTGCGGTGATGTGATAGGCGTCGCCCGACAGGCCATAGCCCAGAACCTCGGCATAAATCGTCGCGCCCCGTTCTCTGGCGTGGTCAAGCTCTTCCAATACCACCACGCCCGCGCCTTCGCCCATCACAAAGCCGTCACGGTCGGCGTCATAGGGGCGGCTGGCGGTCTCCGGCGCGTTCGCCCGCTTGGTCGAGAGCGCCTTGCAGGCGTTGAACCCGGCGATGCCGATTTCGCAGATCGGGCTTTCGGCACCGCCGGCGATCATCACATCCGCATCGCCCCACTGGATCAGCCGCGCGGCATCGCCGATGGCATGGGCGCCGGTGGAACAGGCGGTGACCACCGCATGGTTGGGCCCCTTGAAGCCGTAGCGGATGCTCACCTGCCCCGAGATCAGATTGATCAGCGCGCCGGGGATGAAGAAGGGCGAGACCCGGCGCGGCCCGCGTTCCTTCAAGAGAACCGCCGTATCGGCGATGGAGGACAGCCCGCCGATGCCAGAGCCGATCATCACGCCGGTGCGCAGGCGCGCGGCCTCGTCCGCGGGCAGCCAGCCGGCATCGCGCACCGCCTGTTCGGCCGCGGCCATGCCGTAAAGGATGAAATCGTCGACCTTGCGCGCCTCTTTCGGCTCCATCCAGTCATCGGGGTTGAAGCTGCCGTCAGCGCCGTCGCCGCGCGGGATCTCGCATGCGTAGGTGGTGGCGAGGTGGCCGGCATCGAAGCGGGTGATCGGCCCGGCGCCCGAGCGGCCTTCGATCAGGCGCCGCCAGCTCGGCTCGACGCCGCAGCCAAGCGGCGTGACCAGCCCCATTCCCGTGATCACAACCCGTCGCATCGCTCCCCTCCGCGCTGACCCGCGTACCGGCCCGCGCCCCGCCCGTCCGAC
>SKUV01000281.1 GCA_007129775.1 Paracoccaceae bacterium
GATGGATGGACGGAGGTGGAAGATGACGAAGGATGTGATCGGGCGGCGCCGGCTTCTGGCGCTTGGCGGAGCAGCGGCGCTGACGGGGATCGCCGGGCCGGCGCTGGGGCAGCAATTCACCGGCACGATCGAGGGCAGCGCCACGGTCCGCAACACCCAGCGCGCGGTGCGCAATACGCAGAGTTTCCGCTCGATCAACTGGCGCAACCATTTCTCCAGCCTGCGCAACGGCGCGATTCTTTGCGACACGGCCTCGCGCACGCTGCATTACTGGTCCGAGGACGAGCAGACCTATCTGCTCTACCCCTGTTCGGTGCCCATGACCGAGGAATTCACCCGCCGCGGCCGCACCTCGGTGGTGGAAAAACGCTATCGGCCCACATGGATTCCCACTCCGAACATGCGCCGGCGCGACCCGAGCCTGCCCGCCATCGTCCATCCCGGGCCGGACAACCCGCTGGGCACGCGGGCCATGAACCTGAGCTGGACCTATTACCGGATCCACGGAATCGACAATCCCGAAAAGATCGGGCGGCGCGCGTCCAACGGCTGCTTCGGCCTCTACAATCATCACGTGGAATACCTGTATGAGCGGGTGCGCATCGGCACGCAGGTTGTGGTGATCTGAGCGCCGCAACGCCGGCCCCGGCCGCGCGCCCGCCGGAAGCGGTGACCTTGCGGAGCGCCTTCGGCGCAAGACATATTCAGAAAGAGGATTGTTTCGCGCGCGAAACAATCGTCCCGTGGAATATGTTTACCCTTCGGTAACGAATCTCCGCTGCCCGGGGCGACAGAGATGCCGGTTTCCACTGGCCCTGCGCCGTGCCTCGGCCTAGGGTGGCGCCACGTCACAGATTGAGGAGTCCCGTCATGCCCGGCCTGCGCCCCGATATCGACCCGGATGGGTTGCTGGAATTCTCGGTGGTCTTCACCGACCGGTCGCTCAACCACATGTCGGCGGCCTTTCAGGGGGTGATGCGCGATATCTCGGGCATGCTGCGCGAGGTCTATGGCGCCCATAGCGTGGCGGTCGTGCCCGGCGGCGGTACCTATGCAATGGAGGCGGTGGCGCGGCAATTCGCCACCGGGCGGCACGCGCTGATCGTGCGCAACGGCTGGTTCTCATTTCGCTGGAGCCAGATTCTGGAGGCCGGGGGCTTTGCCGCAGAGACGACGGTCGTGATGGCCCGCCCCTCGGGCAATGCGCCGCAATCGCCCTTTGCCCCTCCGCCGATCGACGAGGTGGTGGCGCGGATCCGCGAGGCGCGGCCCGATGTGGTTTTCGCCCCCCATGTGGAGACATCGGCCGGGCTGATCCTGCCTGACGACTACATCACCGCCATGGCCGCTGCGGCCCATGAGGTGGGCGCGCTGATGGTGCTCGACTGTATCGCCAGCGGCTGCATCTGGGTGGATATGGAAGCGACCGGTGTCGATGTGGTGATTTCGGCGCCGCAGAAGGGCTGGTCGGCCGCGCCCTCGGCGGGGCTGGTGATGATGTCGGAGCGCACAGAGGCGCAGCTGGCAGAGACCGCCTCGAACAGCTTTGCCATCGATCTGAAAAAATGGCGCGCGATCATGCAGGCCTATGAGGCTGGCGGCCATGCCTATCACGCCACCATGCCCACCGATGCGCTGCGCGGGTTCCGCGACGCGATGCAGGAGACCGGGCGCGAGGGTTTTGACGCGATGAAGGCCGCGCAATGGGAGCTTGGTGAGGGCGTGCGCGCGATGCTGGCGGCGCGCGGGGTGATTTCGGTCGCGGCGGACGGATTCGGCGCGCCCGGGGTCGTCGTATCCTTCACCGAAGATCCCGACATCCAGAACGGCAGGAAATTCGCGGCCGAGGGCGTGCAGATCGCCGCCGGCGTGCCGCTGCAGGTGGGGGAAGGGCCGGAGTTCCGCACCTTTCGCATCGGACTTTTCGGCCTCGACAAGCTGACGGATGTGCCGGCCACGCTGGCGCGGCTGGGGCGCGCGCTGGACGCGGTCTTTCCCCAGAGCGCGGCGGCGCAATAGGCGCGGATCAGTCGTCGCCCCCGTCGTCGCCGCCGTCGTCGTCGCCGCAGTGCCCCCGCATCGGGCGCGAGGGCATGAGCACGCCGGTATCGACCTCCAGATCCTGCCGCATCCGGGTCACATCGTGGCGCCGGACGGGTGGAAATATCCAGTCATGGACCACGCGCAGCACCGACCAGCCCATGGCGATGCAGCAGAGCGCGATCACCGCGAAGATCACAAAGGGCGTGATGCTCAGCCATGGTTCCGCAAGCGGGTCGATCATCGGTTGCACCTTTGCGCCTTGTCCTGATGCCTTGTCCTACTTGCCGGGCAGGCTATCGCGGGAAAGGGGCAAAAGCTGGGCGCGCTATGGCTTGGCGCCGAGGATCGCGTCGATCATCGCCTGATTGCCGCGCGAAAACTCCAGCGGACAGGCGAAGGCGCCACCGTCCCGGATCGTGGCACCGAAGGCCTCGACCATGCAGGCGTATTGATCCACGGCGTTCCAGCGCGCCACCTCCACCGTCCCGTCGGCGCGCCGGGTTTCCACCCGCGTATCCCCGTACCGGCGCGCGTTGAACGGCGCGTTGAGCCGGATCAGCCCGTCGCTGCCGTGAAACGTCATCTCCTGATGGCGGGTCTGGCGCATCCCGCAATAGAAGGACATGGTGAAGCCGGGAAACTCCGCCCAGACCCGGGCGAAGGTATCGACCGGCCCCTGGTGGCGGATATCGGCGCGCAGGCTGCCGAGGTCGGGTTCCGCCCCCGTGGCAAAGCGCGTGGTGACGCAGGGATAGACGCCCACATCGCGCAGCCCGCCGCCGCCCGTGCCCGCCTGATTGCGGTAATTCGCCGGATCGGGGTTGTTGTAGGTGAACGCCCCCTCCACATGGGCAAGCCGCCCGATCGCGCCCTCGGCCAGAAGGCGGCGCACGTGCTGCCATTGGGGGTGGTGGACGACCATGAAAGCCTCGGCCGCCAGACGCCCTGAGGTATCCCTTGCGGCGATCAGGCGGTCGATTTCGGCGGCGTCGAGGGCGATTGGCTTTTCGCAAAGCACATGCTTGCCGGCGTCGAGAGCGCGCAGGGTCCAGTCCATATGCAGGTGATTGGGCAGCGGGATATAGACCGCCTCCACCGCGGGATCGTCCAGCACCGCCTGATAGCTGTCATGCAGCCGCATCCCCGGATGCTGTGCGGCGATGGCGCGGGCCTTGTCGGGGTTGGCCGTGCCCAAAGCCACCAGATGCGCCCCGCGCGCTATGGCGATGGCAGGCGCCAGCGCGGTTTCGGCGATCCGTGCCGCGCCGAGGATGCCCCAGCCCACCGCGCCGGTGCTGCCGTGGCTTGCGGCGGCGGGCGATCCCGCCGCGGCACCGCTCGTGCCGCTGCTCATGTCCGATCTCCCTTCGCTCCCGAATGCCCTGCGGCCTGTGCGCGCGCGTCTTGCCAAAGGCCGGCCGAAACCGGGCGCCCGCCGGCCCAGACGGCACGCACCGCCCGGTCATCGCCCATCATGATCGTGGGGAAAAGCGCCTCCCAGAAATCCTGCGCACGGGCGGCGCGCTGGGCGATGGCTCGGGTGGAGGCCAGATCCAGCACCACCAGATCGGCCTCGCGCCCGGGGGCGAGGTTGCCCACATGCCCGCCGATCCCCAGGATATCCGCCGCAGCCTGCGTGGCCAGCCACCAAAGCTGCGCCGGATGCAGCGTATGGCCGCGCAACTGCCCGATCTCGTAGGCCGCCGCCATGGTGCGCAGCATCGAAAAGGACGACCCGCCCCCGGTATCGGTGGCCAGCCCCACGGGAATGCCCGCCCGCCGCAGCCCCGCCAGATCGAACAGCCCCGAGCCGATAAAGGTGTTCGAGGTCGGACAATGGGCGATGCCGGCGCCGGCCCCGGCCAGCCGCGCCCGCTCGCGCGCGGTCAGATGGATGGCATGGCCGAACACCGCCCCCGGCCCGACGAGCCCGAACCTGTCGTAGACATCGAGGTAATCGCGCGCCTGAGGGAAAAGCTCCGCCACCCATGCCACCTCGTCGGTCTGTTCGGACAGATGGGTCTGCATCGGGCAATCGGGGTGGGCGGCCCAGAGCGCGCCCAGCGCCTCCAGTTGCTCCGGGCTGGACGTGGGCGCGAAACGCGGCGTGATGACATAGCCCAGCCGCCCCCGCCCATGCCAGCGCGCGATCAACGCGGCACTTTCGTCATAAGCCCGCTTTGCCGTGTCGCACAGACCCGGGGGCGCGTTGCGGTCCATGCAGGTCTTGCCAGCCAGCGCCCGCAGGCCGCGCCGCTCGGCCTCGGCCATGAAGGCATCCACGCTGACCGGGTCCGAGGTAGCATAGCTGCACAGCGTCGTGGTCCCCTGCGCGAGCGCCAGATCGAAGGTCAACGCCGCGGTGGCGGCGGCATGGGCCGGGTCCGACAGGCGCATCTCTTCGGGGAAGGTATGGCTTTCCAGCCAGTCGATCAGCCGCTTGCCCCAGGAAGCGATGATCCCGGTCTGGGGGTAATGCATATGGGCATCGACGAAGCCCGCCGAAATCAGCCCGTCGCCGTAATCGGTGATGCGGGCGCGGGGATGGGCCGCGCGCAGCGTCTCGGCCGGGCCGGTGGCGGCGATACGCCCGGCCTCGATCAGCACAGCGCCAAGGCGTTCGTGCCGCGCAGCCTCCGGGCCGGCCTGGAACGGGTCGGCGGTAAAGGCAAGGGTCTGGCCCAGAAGTAGATCCGCCATGCATGCTCCCGGCTGAAGGGCTGCCCGGCCGGGCCGCTGCAAACAGGCTAGAACAGGAACGCCATGAACGGAAGCGGCGGCGCGCCCCGCAGAGCCGGCCGCGCCTTGCGCAGGCTTCAAAGCGGGATTAGGCCGGCAGAGGGGCAGGAACCCGGCCGGAGGGCGGAACGATGAC
>SKUV01000253.1 GCA_007129775.1 Paracoccaceae bacterium
CGTGCCATCCTGGCCCCGCTCACCACCGGCTCCGTCCCGTCCGGCGCCAGCGGCAGCGGCAGCAGGATGCAGATTCGCGTGCCGCCGCCGGGGCGGCTGTCTACCGTGATCTCTCCGCCCATCATGTCCACCAGCCGGCGCACGATGGACATGCCGAGCCCGGTGCCGCCGAAACGCCGGGTCACGGTGCCGTCAGCCTGCTGGAAATCGTCGAATAGCCGGGCGACCTGCGCGGGCGTCATGCCGATGCCGCTGTCCTGCACGAGGATGCGCAGCGGCGCATCCGCCGGCGCGTCGATACGTGCATGCACCCCGCCGGCCTCGGTGAACTTGACCGCGTTCGACAGAAGGTTGTGCAGAACCTGAAGGATGCGGTGCGGATCGCCCATGCGAACCCGCTCGGTGCCCGGCCCGGCCTGCACGGCAAATGACAGCCCCTTTTCCTGTGCGCGCAGCGAATGCAGCCCCTCGACCTTGGCGGCCAGATCGGCGGGGCGCAGCGGGATCGTCTCCAGATCGAGCTTGCCGGCCTCGATCTTGGACATGTCCAGAATGTCGTTGAGCACGTTCAGAAGCGCCTCGCCCGATTCCCGGATCGTGCCGATCATCGCCTTGTGGCGCGGGTCTTCCAGCGCATCGTCCAGCAACTCTGCCATGCCAAGAACGCCGTTCAGCGGTGTTCTTATCTCGTGGCTCATGTTCGCCAGAAACAGCGATTTGGCACGGCTCGATTCCTCGGCACGTTCCTTGGCGGAATAGAAGGCCGTGACATCCGAGCCCACCCCGCGGTAGCCCGCGAAACTGCCGTCCGACCGGTAGAACGGCGCGCCGCTGATGCGCACCCACAAAACGCCGTCGTCCGGGCCGGTGGTGCGATAGACGAAATCGTCGAAGATCTCGTGCCGGGCCATCCGGTCGAACAGCCAGGCCCAGTCGGCGCTGCCGGAAATGTCGGGGCGGCCCGCGATCAACTCGCGTTGGGTCTTGCCGATCCACTGATCAACGCGCGCGCCGACCGCAGCGCGGCAGCTTTCGGACAGGTAGCTGTAGCGCCCCTCTTCGTCACTTTCCCAGAACCAGTCGCGGCTGACCTTGGCAATGTCGAAAAACCGCCGCTCCGCCGCATCGCGCGCGGCGAGCGCCGCCTGCAGATCGGCATTGGCGGCCAGGAGCGCGGCCTCCTGCAGCTTACGGCTGGTGATGTCGATATGGATACCCGACAAGACCAGCGGCTCGCCATTCGCATCCATCCGGGTCACGCGGCCGGTGGAAAAGACCCAGATCCAGCTGCCGTCGCGGTGGCGCATCCGGATCTCGATCTCGAAGCGGCGCTGAGCGGCTTCGCCCTTCGCGGAATGGAGCGACGACAGAAGCGGCCGGTCCTCGGGGTGGACGAGGTCGACGAAGTCCTCCTGCGTCATGGCCTCCAGATCATCCAGCGAATAGCCGAGCATCCCGGCCCAGCGGTCGTTCACGCGGTTGCTGCCTTCCGCGATATCATATTCCCAGGTGCCCACATCGGCGGCGCTGATGATATCGTCGAGCCGCTGTTCGGCGGCCTTGCGGTCGGTGATGTCGAGATGCACGCCGGCCATGACCACCGGCTCCCCCCGGCCGGACCATTGCACCACGCGCCCGCGCGATTGCACCCAGACCCAATGGCCGTTCTTGTGGCGCAACCGCATCTCGTAATCGAACTGCGCCACCTCGTTGCGAAAGACCTGATCCAGCCGGGCATCGACCAGCAGCTTGTCTTCGGGGTGCATCAGCCTGCGCCAGACATCGATGTCCAGCGGCGACAATTCCTGCAGATCATAGCCCAGCATCTGCGCCCAGCGGGCATTCACCCGGTTCTCGCCGGTGCGCAGATCCCATTCCCATGTTCCGGCCTGGGCGCCATAGATGATATCGGCCAGCCGGCGTTCGGCCTCGTCGCGGGCAGCGAGGGTCTGCTGCAATTCGGCATTGGCGTGCTCCAGCGCAGCGTATTGGCGGCGCCGCTCGGTTATGTCGAGCCGGATGCAGATCATGCCGCCGTCGCTTGTCCGGCAGTCGATGAAGCGCAAGGTGCGGCCGCCGGTCAGGGCCGTCTCGCGGATGATCTTTTCCTGCGACCATTCGGCACGCCGTTCCGCCGCATAGGCCGCCTCGCGGCCCACGGCGTTGCAAAAGGCCCCGCGTTCAAGGCCCAGTTGCAGCAATTCCTCGCGCGAGACGCCTTCGACGATGGCATCGGAAAGCTCGGGCCACAGGTTGCGGTAATGGGCATTGGCCACCACCAGCCGCCCCTCGCGATCGAAAACCACGACGCCGTCGGGCAGGGCCTCCAGCGCGTTTTCCAGCCGCTGGCGCGCCTCGCGCGCCTCGCGCGCCAGCTGCTCGAATTCCTGTTCGCGCGCTTTCTGCTCGGTCATGTCGGTCTGCACGGCGACAAAGCCCGACAGGCTTCCGTCCTCGGCGAAGGTCGGGCGGATATCGAGATCGACCCAGTATTCCGTGCCGTGCCGGTCGCGGTTGAGCAGTTGCGCCCGCACCCCCTCGACCGCTTCGAGCGCGGCACGGATGCGGGCGCGCTCGGCCGGATCGGTGTCGGGGGATTGCAGCATGCTGCCAGCCGTGCGCCCGCGCACCTCGTCGAGCGTGTAGCCCGTGCGCTTTTCAAAGGCGTTGTTGACCCAGGCGATGCGCCGTTCGGCATCGGTGATGACAACGATATTGTCGGTGCGCCGTGCCACATCGCCCAGCTGGCGCAACTGCAGGTCCCGCGCCCGGTCGTCGGTGACATCGCGCACCGTGCCATAGGCGCGGGTGACGCGGCCGTTTTCCACCACCGCCGCCGCGGCGCTTTCGACCCAGATCTCGCGCCCCTTTGCGGTGATCATCGGCAGCGTCAGCCGAAAGGTGCGCCCCTCGCGCATGAGCCGCTCGACATGGGCAGTCATCACCTTGCGCGCCTCGGGCGGATAGAAGGCCAGCGCATCCTCCAGCCCGGGGTCGAAACTGTCGGGGTCGGTGTCGTGGATGCTGTGGGTCATGTCGGACCAGAAAACGCGCAGATTCTCGAGGTCGATCTCCCACGATCCGACGCCGGCGATCTGCTGCACCCGGGCCAGATGCAGACCCTCCTCGATCACCGGCGGGGGCGGGAAGAATTCGAGCAACAGCATCCCGCCATCGCTGCGCTTGCATTCGGCGATGCCGAAGCGACGGGGCCGGCCTGCGCGGTCCACCAGATGCAGCCCGGCGGCAGAGGCCGCGCCGCCCGTCTTTTCCAGCACCGCGCGCAGCCTGCCCAGGTCCCCGGGGGCGACGACATCCTGCAACGCCCGCCCCGCCATCTCGCAACTCGACCAGCCCAGATGCGCGCGCCAGCCCGCCGAGACGATCTGCACCAAGCCGTCGCAATCCACGATGCACTGCACCCGGTCGGAGCTTTCGAAGAACTGCCGGAAAAGGCTGTTACTCAACATCGCGCACCCTCAGACGTCCTCCTGCGCTCCTGCCTACTCCCGGCCGCGGGCAGGCCGGGTTACGCCCGCAGGCGTGATCAACCCATAGGCGAACCGGCCCCGAATTGCCACGAATTATGTCGCAAGGCGCCGGCGCGGGTGTCATGGCGCGGCCCTTTCGGGCGCAACGGGCATATCTGCTGTCCGGGGGGCAAGACGCAGCCATATCCCGTCGCGCGCGCGCACGGTCAGATGCGCCTCGGGCACCGGGTCATGGCCCGGAACCGGTTCAAGCCGCAGCGCACGCACGATCAGCGCCAGCAAGAGCACCCCCTCGGCCATGGCGAATCCGGCCCCGCTGCAGACGCGCGGGCCGGCCGAAAACGGCATGTAGGCCGCGCGCGCGCTGGCGCGTCCGGCCTCGGTTGTCCAGCGTTCGGGTCGGAAATCATCCGGGTCGTCCCAAAGCCGTTCGTGCCGGTGCTGATGCCACGGCGACAACACGATCTGCGCGCCCGGCGCGACGGCGCGGCCGCGGAACGCCTCGGGCCGGCTCGCCTCGCGCACCATCATCGGCACCGGCGGAAAAAGGCGCAGCGCCTCGCGGAAGACATCGCGCGTCAGCCGCAGCCGCGACAGCACGCCGAATTCCGGCGCCTCGTCCGCCCGCGCCGCATCGCCGAGCGCGGCCTCGGCCTCTTCCGCCACCTCTGCCTGGACCTGTGGATGCGTGGCCAGCAGGTAAAGCGCCCATGACAGGGCCGAGGCACTGGTTTCATGCCCGGCCAGAAAGAAGATCGCCACCTGATCGACCATCTCGGCAGTGTCGAAAAGCGCGCCGGTTTCGGGGTCGGGCGTCGTCATGATCTTGGTGGCCAGATCGTCGGGCGCGGTGCCCGCGGCGATGGCGGCCTGACGCGCCTCGCACAGACCCGCGATCAGCCGCCGGATCTCGGCGGCGGTGGTGCGCGTTTCGCGCCGGTGGGGGCGCGGCACCCAAGCGGGCAGCGGCAGAAAGGCCGCAAGGTTCAGGATCGGCTGGCTGCGCTGATGGGCGCGGAACTGCGAAAAGACCTGCGCCGCAACCTCATGCTCGATGGGTATGGAAAAGAGCGTGCGAAAGATCACATCGGCGGCGGCGTGGCTCATCTCGGCCTCGATCTCCACCGCCTCTGCCCGCCCGACCAGCCGCGCCACCGTCGCCTGCCCCGCCGCCCACATGGCCGGAAAGGTATCGCGCAGCCGCCCGCCCTCGAAGGCCGGGTCGATGATGCGCCGCTGGCGGGCCCAGACCTCGCCATTGGTGACAAAGACCGAATTGCCCAGAAGCGGGTTCAACCCCTCGCGGATGCGGTTCGATTTGGGAAAGTCGCGCGGGCGGTCCTGCAGCACCAGCTTGACCAGCGTCGGGTCGTTGCACAGGAAGGAACGGAAGAAGGGCGTGCGGAACTCGGCCATCCAGGCGCGA
>SKUV01000146.1 GCA_007129775.1 Paracoccaceae bacterium
CGCCGCAAGGGCCGCGTCTACGTGATCAACAAGACGCAGAAGAAGTTCAAGGCCCGTCAGGGCTGACGCGATGCGTCGCAAGGAACAGCAAAGCCGCCCGGATCCCGGGCGGCTTTTGCTTTGTGCGCGCCGCCTCCGGCCCGTCGGGCCCCGCAGTCAGACAAGAACCGGCTGCGCCGCTTGCGCGCCGACGCCGAACACCCGCTTGTAACGCGCAATCTCGTCTTTCGGCCCCATCGCCTTGTTGGGGTTGTCCGACAGCTTCACCGTGGGCCGCCCCTCGGCCGCCACCGCCTTGCATACCAGCGAGAACGGCGCCAGCCCGTCGCCCGGCACCAGCCCGCGGAAATCGTTGGTCAGCATGGTCCCCCAGCCGAAAGACACCCGCACCCGCCCGGCGAAGCGTGCGCGCAATTCCACGATCTTGTCCACATCCAGCCCGTCGGAAAAGATCACCAGCTTGGCGCGCGGGTCCTCGCCCCGCTCCTGCCACCAGCGGATCGCGGTTTCGGCACCCTCCACCGGATCACCCGAATCGATGCGGATGCCGGTCCATCCGGTCAGCCAGCCGGGCGCGCGCGACAGGAATTGTTCGCTGCCGAAGGTGTCGGGCAGGATCACCCGCAGGTTGCCCTCGTGTTCCTCGTGCCAGTCGGCCAGCACCTGGTAGGGCGCTCGGGCGAGGTCTTCGTCGGTTTCGGCCAGCGCGGCATAGACCATGGGCATTTCATGGGCGTTCGTGCCGATTGCCTCGACCTCGCGGCGCATGGCGATCAGGCAGTTCGAAGTGCCGATGAATGCCTCGCCCAGCCCTTCCAGAAGGGCCTGAACGCACCAGTCCTGCCACAGGAAGGAATGGCGCCGCCGTGTTCCGAAATCCGCCAGCCGAAGCCCGTCGACCGCGCGCAGCCGCTCCACCTTTTCCCAGACCCGCGTCATCGCCCGGGCATAGAGCACCTGCAATTCGAACCTTCCCATATCGCGCAGCACCGCGCGCGAGCGCAGTTCCATCAGCACGGCGAGCGCGGGTATCTCCCACAGCATCACCTCGGGCCATTTGCCCTGGAATGTCAGTTCGTACTGATCGCCCTTGCGCTCCAGATGATAGGGGGGCAGGCGCAGCGCCTCGAACCATTCCATGAAATCGGGGCGGAACATCTGGCGCTTGCCGTAGAATGTGTTGCCGCGCAGGAAGGTGGATTCGCCGCGCGATAGCGACAGCGAGCGGATGTGGTCCAGTTGCTCGCGCAATTCGCCCTCGTCCACCAGCCGCGCCAGCGGGACGGATGTGGTGCGGTTGATCAGGCTGAAGGTGACATGGGTATCGGGCCGGTTGCGCAGGATCGACTGGCACATCAGGAGCTTGTAGAAATCCGTGTCGATCAGCGACCGCACGATCGGGTCGATCTTCCATTTGTGGTTGTAGACCCGTGTGGCGATATCGACCATTCAGCCCTCCAGCACCACGCCGGCCTCGCGCATGGCCGTCAGTGCGGCGGCAAGGCTGCCGTCAAGGTCGATCGCGCGGCACAGATCGGTGCGCAGGGTCACGCCGAAGCCCAGCCGCCGCGCGTCCAGCGCCGAATACTGCACGCAGAAATCGGTTGCGAGGCCGACCATCACCAGCGCTTCGATTCCCCGGGTGCGCAGATAGCCCTCCAGCCCGGTGGAGGTTTCGCGGTCATTCTCGAAAAAGGCCGAATAGCTGTCGATCGCACGGCGAAAGCCCTTGCGGATGATCATGTCGGCCCGGTCGGTGTCCAGATCCTGGTGGAAATCCGCACCCGGGCTGCCCTGCACGCAATGGTCGGGCCAGAGCACCTGCGGGCCATAGGGCATCTCGACCACCTCCAGCGGGGCACGGCCCGCGTGCTGGCTGGCGAAAGAGGAATGATCGGCCGGGTGCCAGTCCTGCGTCAGGATCACGGCGCAGAATTCGGCCATCAGCGCGTTGACCGGCGCGACGATCACGTCGCCCTCGGGCACGGCGAGCGCACCGCCGGGGCAGAAATCGCGCTGCAGGTCGATCACCAGAAGGGCGGATTCGGGGGGGTGGGGCATGGCGGCTCCTCCTGGCCGGGAATGCGGAAGTATCGGTAAGCTGCGCAAGCGCGGGCGTCAACCGACGGGCTGGCGCGCAGCGCCCCTCAGGCCGCGGCGGCGATATCGCGGAATTGGGGGCATTGGCGCATCAACTCATCATAGCTGCCAGTGGCGACGATACGGCCATGGTCCATCACCACGATCATGTCGCAGCGCTGAACCGTGGACAGCCGATGCGCGATCATCAGGACGGTCTTGCCGCCATCAAGCGCGCCGATCGCCTCCATCACCTCGGCCTCGGTCCGGTTGTCGAGCGCGCTCGTGGCCTCGTCGAAGACCAGAACCATCGGGTCGTGATAAAGCGCACGGGCAATGCCGATGCGCTGGCGCTGTCCGCCCGACAGGCGCACGCCACGCTCGCCGACCTCGCTTCTGTAGCCCTCGGGCAATTCGGTGCTCACGAACTCATGCAGCCGGGCGAGCCGCGCCGCAGCCTCTACCCGCGCCATGTCGATCCGCTCGGTGGGGGTGGCGAAGGCGATGTTCTCGGCAACGGTGCCGTCGCGCAGAAAAATATCCTGTGGGACATAGCCGATTCCGCGCTGCCAGCCGCGCAGGGTGTCGGCCGTGATCGCCGCGCCGTCGATCACAAGCTGGCCGCGCGCCGGCTCCAGAAGGCCGAGGATCATGTCGATCAGCGTCGTCTTGCCCGAGCCGGTGCGCCCGACGATCCCCACCCGCGCGCCCGCAGGGATGCGCAGACTGACCCCGTGCAGTCCGACCCCGTCGGAGCCGGGATAGACGAAATCCACATCCTGCAACGCGATCTCGCGGCGCAGGGGCAAGGGCGCCGCCTCCTCTGCGGGCAGGTCGCGGCCGTGGTCCGCCAGGGCCAGATCGGCCTCCAGGCTTTCCAGCCCCGCGTCGCCAAAGCGCAGCAGGGTAAAGCCGCGATAGATCGCCTGAACCGCGGGCAGCAGCCGGTAGCCGGCAAAGGCATAAAGCCCGATCAGCGGCAGCACTTCGCCCATCGTGGCCGAACTGCCGCCATGGCGCGCCAGCATCAGCAAGGCCAGCCCCAGAACGCCGGAGAACCCCACCGCCTCGATTGCGTATTTCGGAACATGCGCGATGGTGTTGCCGGTGGACATGCGCCGGGCCAGCGCCTCGGACGGCCGGGCGAAGCGGCCCAGATAATGGCGCTCCGCGCCCAGCAGCCGGATGCCCTTGATCCCGCCCAGCGCCTCGGTCGTGGCCTCGAAACGGTCGCGGTTGTGGCGCACGCCCTCCTCGCCGATGCGGCGCAGATGGCCCCGCACGATCCAGTAGACCAGCGCATAGGCCCCGCCCAGCACCAGCCCCGCGCCCAGCGCCACCGCCGGATCGACCGCCACCAGCACGATCACCAGCGCCAGCAGGATCGTGGCATTGGCGATCATCATCGTCGCCGGCCAGTAGACATGGGTCACGACCTTCTCGGCCTCCGACAGGATGGCGCGCTGCAGGTCGCCGGAATGCCGGCGCAGGAAAAAGCTGTAGGGCTGGCGCAGATAGGCCTCCAGCAGGCGGGCGCCGAAACTGTGCACGCGCAACTGGATGAAGCGGTTGAGCGTGAATTCCGTCACTGTCCGCACGACCGAGCCCACGAGGATCAGCGAGATCGCCCCGAGGCCCAGCCACAAAAGAAAGGTCTCGGCCGGCGGGTTGCCCGCCAGATCGTGCATCCGCGCGAGGATCGGGTTGGTCTGGATCATCGAGGCATCGGCCAGAACCGCGAGGAACGGCATGATCGCCACCACGCCCAGCGATTCGAACATCGCCATCATCGCGACCAGCAACAGCACCCGCACGCCCTGCGAGCGTTCGGCCGGGGTCAGAAGGCGGATGGCGCGGCGCAGGTTCGACATGGGCCCGGCTCACTCCGCGCGCGGCGCCGGGGCCGCCGCGGCGGCCCGGCCGGGCGCTAGTCGCGCGGCCATGTGGGATGAAAGCTCCCGGCGGGGGACAGGGTGAATATCTCGCATCCCGTTGCAGTTACACCAACAGAGTGTTCAAATTGTGCCGACAGCGACTTGTCGCGGGTCACCGCCGTCCATTCATCGGCCAGAACCTTGGTTTCGGGGCGGCCGAGGTTCACCATCGGCTCGATGGTAAAGAACATTCCCTCTTCCAGCCGCGCGCCGGTGCCGGGGCGGCCGTAATGCAGCACGTTCGGGGGCGCGTGAAAAACCCGGCCCAGCCCGTGGCCGCAGAAATCGCGCACCACGCTCATGCGCTCACGCTCCACCAGGCGCTGGATGGCGGCGCCGATATCGCCGAAGGTCTGGCCGGGGCGGACATGGGCGATGCCCTCCATCAGCGCGTCATGGGTCACGTCGATCAGTCGCACCGCCTTGCGCGAAGGGGTTCCCGCCACATACATCCGGCTGGTATCGCCGAACCAGCCATCGACGATCACGGTCACGTCGATATTCAGGATATCGCCGTCCTTGAGCAGCTTGGCGCCCGGAATGCCGTGGCAGACCACATGGTTGACGCTGATGCAGGAGGCATGGCGATAGCCGCGGTAGCCGATGGTGGCCGAAATCGCGCCGGCATCCTCGATCATGGCGCGGATCAGATCGTCGAGCGCGCCGGTGCTCTGGCCGGGAAAGACATGGGGGCCCAGCGCGTCGAGGATTTCGGCGGCAAGGCGGCCCGCGCGGCGCATGCCGTCGAAATCCGCCGGGTCATGGATGCGGATGCCATCGCGGGTGACGCGGCCTTTCGGATTGTCGTCCAACGCATGCCTCCGTCTGCACAGCAATATAGGGGCCTGCGCCCGATGCTGCGGCATAGCGAAGATTAGCGGAATTGGCC
>SKUV01000383.1 GCA_007129775.1 Paracoccaceae bacterium
CCGGACCCGACCTGCCGCATCGCTCAGGGCCGCGGCATCGAATGCCGCCACCGCCGGCGCCACCGGGCGCGGAGACCGCAGCTGGCTGGTTGCCAGCGTGGCCACGGCCCGCAGATCGAGAGCGGCAAGGCCGAAATCCTCGGCCCGGCAATCCTCTTCGGTGATCAGCAGGGCGGTGGGCAGGCCGGGCTCGGGCGGCGCGGGGTTGCGCAGGGGCTGCAACGGGGGCAGGCCGTCGGGTTCCTCGTCGGTCAGCGGCTCCACCACCTCCTCCAGTTCGTCGGGACGCGGGCGAAAGCGGCCGTCGGTGAAACGCTCGATATTGTCGGCCCGGGCGGCATAGGCCTTGCCGCGGGTATGAAGGCCGGCCACCCAGCGCCAGCCCAGCGTGTTCGAGGCCGGATCGCCATCGAGCAGGTGGCGCAGAAAGACATCCGCGCCCAGCCGCCACGGCAGGCGCAGGGTGAAGATCCAGATCGAGGCGAACCACATCCGCGCATGATTGTGCAGATAGCCCGTTTCCACGAGTTCCTGCACCCATGCGTCAAAACAGGCGATGCCGGTCTGGCCTGCTTCGGCCTGCGCGAGGGCACGGCGCAGGGCGCGGTCGTCTTCGCAGCGGACGAGGTCAGCGTCACGCCCGTCGCGATAGGCGTGCCAGGTCTGCGGACGCCGCTCCAGCCAGCCCTTGAAATAGCTGCGCCAGACCACTTCCTGAACGAATTTCGCCGCATTCTCGGGGCCATGCGCCGCAAGTGCGGTGCCGACCGCGTCCTGCTCCAGCACCAGCCGGCGGCGCAGATAGGGCGACAGGCCCGACACGGCGTGGTGCTGGCCGGGTCCGCGATCATGGTTGCGCCCGGCGGCATATCGTCGGCCCATGTGCGGCACGAAGGCGGCCAGGCGGGCCTCCGCCGCGTCCCGTGTCGCCTTTTGCGGTGCGATGCTTGCATCATGGTCCATGCCCGGCCCCGTTTGCTGCCCGGTTCCGCAGATAGGTGGCCGAGGCCACCCAGCAAGCGGCGGCAACGGGCCGCGCGATGGGCCGGGCATCGAAGGCCTATACCCCGCGGCGGCCAAAGGCCCATGCCGAATAGCTATTTTTGTTGACGCAGGGTCAATCGGCCGATAGCCTCTCAGGCGTTTCCGGTTGAGTGGGGACCGTTGCCAGAAGGCATGTGGGCGCAAAAAGCGCCGAACAGGCGGCAGCCTTCTGGACGGATGACCGGATGCCAGCGAAGAAGCCGCCTGACACGTCAGGTGAAAATCGGCCAGCGAACTGCGGTAGCCCGGAATTGGCCGGGCTGGACGTGACGACAGGGACGTCGGGTCGTGGCGTGGAGACCATCAGTTCCGGCAGGGTCAGGCCTGCCTGAACGCGACAGGGCATCGCCCGTCGCGGCTTCTGGCGTTTATGCGGTGGTCTGTTTGGCGCTGACAATGCTGCCCGCCCCCGGCCTGGCGCAGGAAGCGATGCCGCCCGCCGCCGGCGCTCTGCCTCAGACCAGCGATATGGCGCCGGCCAACGGTGTGGCCGTGCGCGGCTTTCGCTCCGCCCGCTTCGGCATGACGCCCGATGAGGTCCGCGCGGCCATGGCCAGCGATTTCGGCCTCGAGGCCGATGAGATCATCGAGGGCATGAACAATGTGGAACGCACGCGCGTGCTGTCGGCCATCGTTTCCGATGTGCTGCCCGGAGGCGGCGCGGCGCAGGTTTCCTATATCTTCGGCTATCGCAGCGAGACGCTGATTCAGGCCGGAGTGCTGTGGTCCGGCGCGACCGACACCGCGATCACGCCGGCGCAGCTTGCCGCCAATGGCGACGTGCTGCGCGCCCATTTCGTCGGGCAGGGTTTTCCGCCCGACACGACGGTCACGGATCTGGCGCTCGACACCGGCCGGCTTCTCTTTCGCGGGGCCGATGGCGAAGGCCGCACCGTGATCCTCCTGCTGCAGGGCGACTACGAGGGCGGGACGCCCGGTCAAGGCGCTCTGCGCCCGTCGAGCCTGACGCTGCTTTACGCCTTGGCCCCGGAAACTCCGGACATTTTCAGACTACAAGAGGGTGATTTCTGATGGGCAATTCGTTCTTCGCACCCCGCGCGCGAAACCTCGGCCGCAGTCCAAGCCTGTTGCGCCGGCTACTTGCAGGCGCAAGCCCGATCGTCATGGGCGCGGCGCTTGTGGGGATGAGCGCCCCGGTGGAGCGGGCCAATGCGCAGGCCGTCAACCTCGGCGGCGGCAATGCCAATCGCATCACTCCCGACGGCCGCACCCAGACCCGCATCACCGTGGACGGCGCCAACACCCAGATCCGGACGGACACGGTGTCAAACGGCGTGGGCTTCAACACCTTCACTGATTTCGAGCAGGCGGCGAATACGCGGGTCGATCTGTTCGTGCCCGATCAGGCCGGCAGCCTCGTCAATATCGTGCGCAACGGCGTGGTGATTGACGGCACGCTGAACGCCTATCGCAATGGCGAGATCGGCGGCAATGTCTTCTTTTCCTCCTCCAACGGTTTCATCGTCGGAGCGCAGGGCCAGATCAATGTCGGCTCGCTCACTGTCAACACGCCGACGCAGGCTTTCCTCGACCGGGTGGTGGGCGCCGACGGCAGCGTCAACATGGCGGTGGCCGATCAGTTGATGCGCGGCGAGGTGCCGATCTCGCCCAACGGGCGGATCGCGATCCTGGGGCAGGTCAATGCCGATGGCGATATCACGCTGCAGGGCCACCGGGTGGAGATCAACGGCCGCACCGGCCCGCTGACCGGCGACGACCTGAGCCACCGCCAGATCTTCGGGGCGACGGTGAACGCCTCTGGCATGACCGAAGGCGCGGCGCTGGTCTCGCGTGGCGGGCGCATCTCGATCGTCGCGGCGGGCGAGGCGCGGGTCGGCGGGCGCGTCGATGCCAGCGCGGCGCATGCCGGCGGCGCCGCCGGCAGCATCGATGTGCGCGGCCATGACATCACGCTCGAAAGCGGCTCGCTGCTGGCCGCGAACGGCGCGCAGGGCGGTGAGATCATCGTTTTCGCCGACGGGACCTTGCTGGTTGAGGATGGCGCGCGGATCGCCGCCGCGGCCAGCGTCGCGGGCGGCCATGGCGGGTTTGTGGAACTCAGCGGCCGCAACGCCCGGATCGGCGCGGTCCGCGTGGATCTGGCCGGGGCCGAGGGCGGGCGCGCCGGCACGCTGCTGATCGACCCGATCGATCTGTGGATCGGGGCGGGCGCCCCTGGCACGGCGGATTCGGTCTTGCCCGATATCGTCACCCCCGGTGTCGACGTGGTGCTGCAGGCCGACAATTCGATCACCCTCGCCGGCGTGATCGACACCCGCCAGACCGCCGGCGGGGTCAGCACGGGCGATTCGGGCAATGTCACGATCGAGGCGCCGGCGATCACCCTGCTCGACGGCTCGTCGATCCGGGCCGATGTGTCCGTGGGATCGGGCTTTTCGGCGGGGGACATCACACTTCTGGCCGAACGCACCGGCGGCGGCACTTCGCGGATCGAGATCGGTCAGGGCGGCGGTGCCGCGCCCGTGGTGTCGGGCCGCGACATCACGCTCACCGCCTCGTCGAGCGTGGATCAGGCAGGGCTCTTGCTTGCCTTGCCGACCGCCCGCGCCCAGATCGAGCTGCAGGGCGGCGAGATCGACGCCACCGGCACCTTTTCCGCCAGCGCAACGGGCAGCTCCGATGGCGGTCTGGCCGACCTCGCGCTCGGCGTGGTGGTCACGAATACCGAAGGCAGCATCGCCATCGGCGGTGATACCCGCATCGATGCAGGCGTCCTGACGCTCGCCGCCAGTGCCAGCGCGGTCTCCACCCTCACCACCACCACACTGGACCCCGACGACGATTCCGCCGATGCCGCTGTGGCGATCAGCACCGTCAACAGCACCGCCAGCGCCCGCATCGGCGGCAACGCCACCGTCACCGTGGCCGGCGCGACCGAGATCGGCGCCACCAACACCGTCACCAACAGCGCCGAGGCCACACCCGGCGCCGCCACATTCGGGGCGAGCCTCGCCGTCAGCGTCGTGCGCGCCGAGACCGTCGCGCAGGTGGGCGATGACGCCCAGCTTGCCACCGGCAGCCTGTCGCTCGATGCCGCCACCACCACCGATATCACCGCGCGCGCCGAGGCGGCCGAGGGCGGCGCCTCCGAGCCCGCCGCCGGCAGCCAGACCCGCGAGTATCTCGACGATCCGAATTACGGCCAGCAGGCCAGCACCGATGACGGCACGATGTCGGCCGTGGGCGCCATCGCGATCTCGGATCTGGAATCGACCACCACCGCCGGCCTCGACAGTGGCGGCAGCGTCACCGTCTTCGGCGCGCTCGAAATCGCCACGACCACCGCCAATCAGGGCGGCGCCACCGCCGACGCCACCGCCGTCGACAGCGAAACCGGCGTGGGCGCCGCGCTCGCCATAAATATCGCCCGGGTCGCCAATGACGCGACCATCGACCGCGCCGTCACCGCGGGCAGCGCCACGCTGACGGCCGGCACCAGCGGCGACGGCAACGCCTTCACCACCAGTGCGACCTCCGGCGCGGGGGCCGAGAATGTGGGCATCGCCGGGGCCTTCGCGCTCAATCTGATCGATGCGCAGAGCTCGGCCGAATTGCTGGGCGGCGCCGATCTCACGCTCACCGCGGGCGGTGCGGCGACACTTAGCGCCGCCAACACCCTCGCCTCGGCCGCCACGGCCGAGGCCGATACCTCCGGCGGATCGGTCGGCGTCGGCCCGTCGCTGGTCTTCAACATCGTTGCGATGCGGTCGCGGTCGCGTCTTTCGGATGGGTCGGGTCTGACGGGCGCCGGTGGCGTTGCGCTTTCGGCGCGGGGCGAGAACACTGTGTCCACGACGGCCAATGCCGG
>SKUV01000380.1 GCA_007129775.1 Paracoccaceae bacterium
CCGCCTCTTGACCCACGCCGCCCGGGCATCGTGCTGACCGCCGATCAGGCGACGGCGGCGGCGGCGCTGCGCGCGGGTATCGCGGCGGACGGCTATGGCACGACGCTGCTGAAGGGCGTCACCGGCTCGGGCAAGACCGAAGTCTATCTGGAAGCGGTGGCCGAGGCGCTGGCGCGCGGGCGTCAGGCGCTGGTGATGCTGCCCGAAATCGCGCTGACGGCCGAATTCCTCGCCCGGGTCGAGGCGCGTTTCGGTGCACAGCCGGCGGAATGGCATTCCGGCATCACCCAGACCGAGCGGCGGCGGCTGTGGCGCATGGTGGCCGAGGGGCAGGCGCAACTGGTGGTCGGCGCCCGTTCGGCGCTGTTTTTGCCGTTTCGCGACCTCGGGCTGGTGGTGGTGGATGAGGAACACGACAGCGCCTACAAGCAAGAGGATGGCGTCATCTATCACGCCCGCGACATGGCGGTGCTGCGCGCCGCGATCACCGGCGCGCGGGTGGTTCTGGCCTCGGCCACACCCTCGCTGGAAACATGGGTGAACACGGGCGGGGCGCCCGAGGGCGGGGCCGCGAAATACGCGCGGATCGATCTGGGCGTGCGGTTCGGCGCGGCCGATCTGCCCGAGATGCGCGCGATCGATCTGCGCACCGAGGCGCTGGCCCCGGGCACTTGGATCTCGCCCAGCCTGCGCGGGGCGGTGCAGGCACGCCTTGCCGCCGGCGAGCAGGCGCTCCTGTTTCTCAATCGCCGCGGCTACGCCCCGGTGACGATCTGCCGGGCCTGCGGCCATCAGATCGGCTGCGACGATTGCGATGCTCGAATGGTGGAGCACCGCTTTCTGCGCCGTCTGGTCTGCCATCAATGCGGCGCCACGAAACCCTTGCCCGAGGCCTGCCCGTCCTGCGGCGTCGAAGGGCGCATGGCCCCGGTCGGCCCAGGGGTGGAGCGGCTGGCCGAAGAGGCGGCCGCGGCCTTTCCCGATGCCCGGCTGGCGGTGCTGTCGTCTGATCTGTTCGGCACCGCGCGAGAACTCAAGGAGCGGATCGCGTCAATAGCCGCGGGCGAGGCGGATATCATCATCGGCACGCAGCTTGTGGCCAAGGGGCACAACTTTCCCAAACTCACGCTCGTGGGGGTGATCGACGCCGACCTCGGGCTGCAGGGTTCGGATTTGCGCGCCGCCGAGCGGACGTTTCAGCTGATGCGGCAGGTGGCGGGACGGGCCGGGCGGCAGGGGCCGCGGGGGCTTGCCCTGCTGCAGACCTGCCAGCCCGAGCATCCGGTGATCCGGGCGATCCTGTCGGGCGAGGAGGAGGGGTTCTGGCGCGCCGAGGCGCAGGCGCGCGCGGCCGCCGGGATGCCGCCCTTCGGGCGACTCGCAGGTGTGGTGATCTCATCGCCCGAGATGGCGGCGGCCTTCGATCTGGGCAATACGCTCGCGCGGGCCGACGCGCCCCTGCGCCGGATCGGTGCGCAGGTCTTCGGCCCCGCGCCGGCGCCGATCGCCCGCATCCGTGGCCGCCACCGGGTGCGCCTGCTGGTCAAGGCGCCGCGCGGGGTGCCGTTTCAGGCGGCGCTGGCGGACTGGATCGGGCAGGCCCGGATCACAGGCAAGCTGCGCCTGTCGGTGGATATCGACCCGCAGAGCTTTTTCTGACGCCACCGCGGCGCCGCACGCGGCCCGTGGCGGTTAATCAGCGCTTTGCCTGCCACGAGATGGAGGCACGCTGGCGGGTGTAGAATTCACCCATCAGCCCGATCACCAGCCCCACCAGCGCGACATAGAGCGCATAGCTCGCCGATGTCTGCATCGGCACGTAATCGATGAACACATGCCCGCGCGCCTGATCGATGGCGTGAAACAGCGGATTCCAGTCGAAATAGGGCAGCATGAAGGCGGGGAGTGCGTTGGCGACGAACATCTTGCCCGAGGCGATCATGTTGGCGCGCATGTAGATTTGTGAACCAAGCTCGGTAAAGCCGGGCCACCATGGCTTGATCGCCAGAAACACCATCCCGATCCCGACGCCCGAAAACCACGCGAGCAGCACCAACCCCATGGCGCCGGCCGGATTGTGGATGGTGATCGGAGTGATCGCGACGTGATAGATGAACAGCACCACCACCAGCGACAGGATCTGGATATAGAGCGCCCCGATCGCCGCCGCGATGACCGAGATCAGCGTGTTCATCGGCGCGTGTTTCATGATCGGCGAGCCCGACCCCTCGGCATGAACCACCGCGCCGATCGCCTTGATATGGCACATGAACAGGAAGATCCCAGACATGATATAGAGCAGGAAATCCCCCCGG
Source organism: Paracoccaceae bacterium (assembly GCA_007129775.1). Classification (GTDB taxonomy): domain Bacteria; phylum Pseudomonadota; class Alphaproteobacteria; order Rhodobacterales; family Rhodobacteraceae; genus Rhodobaculum. Next base: position 2,316 of record SKUV01000380.1, read on the forward strand.
ATCGCCGCGCCGCGCAAATTGAAGACGCCGAACATCACGTAAAAGACCAGCACCAGAAGCAGCGTCTGGGCCATGTTCATGAACAGCCCCACAAGCGCGTTGCGGTGGGATTTGCGCACGCTGCGCACGGCGGAATGAAAGATCAGCTCCAGCAAGCCGAAGCCGATCGCCCATCCCGAACGCGGTTGCCGCTTCTGCAACATCCCTGACCCGATCCTGCCAAATCCCGTGCGCGGCGCATCGCCGCGCGTGCCTTCCATGTTCGCCTTGCGCGATTTTCTCGCGCAAACCTTGCCGTCCTCTTACCGGCCCACGATAAGGTTAAGCACGACTTTGCGCAAACAATGTGGCCAAAGCACGGGTCACGGCTTTGCGAACGGGCTGCGGCGGTCGCGTGCACAGCCCGAACGTGACGCGGGCAGAAAAAGGGCCTTGCAGGAATGGGGGACGCCGGATCGGGCAAGGCGCGGGGGCGGCGGGGCGCATGATCGCCCCGTCCTCCGCCAGCGTCGTGGTGGTCAGCCGCGGCCGGCCCGCGGCACTCTGCCGTTGCCTGCGCGCGCTGACCCAGCAGGATCACCCGCGCTTCGAGATCGTTGTCATCGCCGATGCGCCTGGCCGCTTTGCACTGGCAGAGGCGGGCTTCGGCCGGATCGTCCGTCAGGATGCGTTCGAGGAGGCCAACATCTCGGCCGCGCGCAATCGCGGGCTGGCGCTGGCCGCCGGCGAACTGGTGGCGTTTATCGACGATGATTCGGTCGCCGAACCCACATGGCTGAGCCGGCTGCTCGCTCCTTTCGCCGACGCGCGGGTGGCGGCCGCCACGGGGCATGTGCTGGGCCGCAACGGGCTGTCGTTGCAATGGGGGGCCAGTTGGATCGATGCGCTGGGGCGCAGCCATCCGCTGGAGATCGACCCGCACGAATACTCGCTGCACGAGGCCTCCCCCGGTGCCGCCGTCAAGACCGAAGGCACGAACATGGCCTTTCGGCGGGCACTGCTGGCGCAGATGGGCGGGTTCGACCCGGCCTACCGGTTCTATCTGGACGAGACGGACCTGAACATGCGGCAGGCGCAAGCGGGCCAGATCATAGCCTATGTGCCCGGGGCGCAAGTGCACCACGGCTTCGCGGCCGGCCCATATCGCCGGGCCGACAGGGTGCCGCGCAGCCTGTTCGAGATCGGCGCCAGCACTGCGGTCTTTCTGCGCAAGCACACACCCGCGGGTGCCCAGCCCTCCCGCACCGAGGCGCTGCGCAAGGAGCAACGCAATCGGCTGGTGCGGCACATGGTCGCCGGGGCGATCGACCCGCGAGATGTCGGCCGGCTTCTGGCCACGTTCGAGGACGGGCTGACCGAGGGCTTCGCACGCCCCGTCACGCCGCTGCCCGCAATCGGCCCGCCCGAGGCAGCATTCGCGCCGCTGCCGGGCACAGGACCGCGCCCGGGGCGGGTTCTGACCGGCTGGTGGTGGCAGCGCCGCCGCCTGCGGGCCGAGGCGCGGGCACGGGCCGCGCAGGGCGCGATCGTCAGCGTGCTGTGCTTTTCGTCCGGGGCGGCCTATCACCATGTTCGCTATCACCCCGACGGCTATTGGGAACAGGCCGGCGGAGTGTTCGGCCGCAGCCTGCGGACAGGGCCGCTTGTGCAAGTCGTTAGCCCCGCAGCCCGTCGACAGCGTGAAATCGCGCGCATTGCCGCGACACGTCCGGTCGATACGATGCTGGGCTGAGGCAGCCGGCCACACAGGCACCCGCACAGACAGGGGGCGCTCGACGCACGGTTTTCGGGCGAAACGCGGCTGCGTGGTAACATTTTGTGCGGTTTGCGTCTTCGAATTGCCTGATTTGCCCACTACGGGTAAGACTGGGGCAACAAATGGTTATTGCTGGCGGGCACCCCTCGCAGGGCATGGAGCCGGACGGCGCGTCTGCGCTCCCGCCCTGTCCCGCAAACGGAAACCGGCACGAATTGGAGCAGATCATGGCACGACGTGTGACGAAGGCAATCTTTCCCGTGGCGGGGCTGGGAACAAGGTTCCTGCCGGCTACCAAGGCCATGCCCAAGGAAATGATGACCCTCGTGGACCGTCCGCTGATCCAGTACGCCATCGACGAGGCCCGCGCCGCCGGGATCACCGATTTCATCTTCGTCACCGCCAAGGGCAAGAGCGCGCTGGAGGATTACTTCGACACCTCGGCGGAACTGGAGCGCACGCTGACCGAGGCCGGCAAGACCGACCTGCTTGAGACGCTGAAATCCACCTACATGCCCAGCGGTGCCATCGCCTATATCCGGCAGCATCGCGCCATGGGCCTCGGCCATGCCGTCTGGTGTGCCCGGCGCCTCATCGGCGACGAGCCCTTCGCCGTGATCCTGCCCGACGACGTGATCGACGGCCCCAAGCCCTGCCTGCAGCAGATGGTGGAGGCCCATGCCGAAACCGGCGGCAACATGGTCGCCGCGATGGAGGTGCCGCGCGACAAGGTTTCGGCCTATGGCATCCTCGATCTGGGCAGCGCCAACGGATCGCTGCTGCGCGTGCGCGGCATGGTCGAAAAGCCGGCAACGGAGGAGGCGCCCAGCAACCTCGCCGTGATCGGGCGCTATATCCTGTCGCCGCAGGTTCTGACCAACCTCAGCCGGGCCGAGGCCGGCGCGGGCGGCGAGATCCAGCTGACCGACGCCATCGCCGAGGAAATCTCCAATTCCGGCAATGTCTATGGCTTCCGCTTCGAGGGGCATCGCTTCGATTGCGGCTCCAAGGCGGGGTTTCTACAGGCGACCATCGCCTTCGGCCTGTCACGCCCCGACCTGCGCGAGGAACTGGCTGAATACATCACCGATATTGCCACACCGAGAATCGCCGCCCAGTGAGCCGGCTCGCGGCGGTCGGCAGGCGGTCTGGCCCGTGCAGGGGCGCGGAATGATTGCCCTTGCAGACACGCCGCGCCTGATCGACCTGACGCGGCTTGTCAGCCGCGCGGGCCGCGGCCCGCTGACCGGCGTGGACCGTGTCGAACTGGCGTGGCTGCGCCACCTGCTGGACGGCCCCGCGCCCGCCTACGCTCTGGTGCGCGGAGCGCCGGGATCGGCGCTGCTGGACCGGCCCGGAATGGCGGCGCTGGCCGAGCGTATCACCGGCACCCGTCCATGGGGCGCGACCGACCTGATCGCACGGCTGCATCTGCGCCAGAGCCCGGCGCGCCGGCAGGCGATGTCGGATCTGCGGCGGCTGGCCCTGCCCGGCTGCGCGATGCTCCGCCACTCGGCGCTGGGCCCTGCCCTTGCGCGCCGGATCGGGCCGGGGGCGATCTATCTCAACATCGGGCATGCCAATCTGGAGCCCCGAATGCTTGGCGCGGTCAGGGCGGTGGCCGGGGCGCGGATCGTGGTGCTGCTGCACGACACGATCCCGCTCGATCATCCGGAATTCACGCGGCCGGGGCAGGACGCCGATTTCGCGCGCAAGCTGGAAACGATTTCGGCGCTGGCCGACCGGATCATCCATATATCCGCCGACAGCCGCGCACGGGCCGAGGTGCATCTGGCGCGCGCGGGGCGGGTGCCGCCGGGCGTCGTGGCCCACCTCGGCGTGCCGCGCCCGCAACCGCGCGCCCGGGAACTGCCTGCCGAACTTCGGCAAAGCCTCGCGGCCCGTCCGGCCTTCGTGACGCTGGGCACGGTGGAACCGCGCAAGAACCATGCCTTCCTGCTCGATCTGTGGGAGCGGATGGCGCAGGAGGTGCCGGCAGCCGAGATGCCGCTTCTGATCGTCGCGGGGGCGTCGGGCTGGCGCAATGAGGCGGTGATCGCCCGCCTGCGGACCGCCTGCGCCGCCCGGCCCGCCCATGTGATCTGGGCCGAGGGGCTGACTGACGGCGCCGTGGCGGCGCTGCTGGACGGCGCGCGCGCCCTGCTGGCACCCAGCCTTGCCGAGGGATTCGGCCTGCCGCTGGCCGAGGCGGCGGCGCTCGGACTGCCGGTGATCGCCCACGACCTGTCCGTAACCCGCGAAATATTGGTGAATTATCCCGTTTACGCCGATGTGCGGGATGCGTATTCTTGGCATATTGAAATCATGGCGCTGGCGCGTGCGCACCCGCCACGACGGTGCCAGGGGGCAGATTTATCGACATGGGCCGGACATTTCGAAATGGCATTGAGAAACCTCTGATTACAGACAAGGCCCGGGGCGTCAGGGCAGGCTGATGGGTGTAATCGAGCGCTATCGCTTGCGGCTGGAACGCAAGAAATTCCTGTTGCGCGCCTACCGCAAGGGCCGCGAGTTGCGCGCCGTTCAGGACCGCACGGACCGCATCCGCCCCGGCGACATCCTGCTGTTCTCGACCCTGCGCAACGAAAAGGTGCGGCTGCCGTGGTTCTTGCAGTATTACCGCGATCTTGGCGTGCGTCATTTCCTGATGGTGGACAACAATTCCGACGATGGCGGGGCGGAGTATCTGGCCGCGCAGCCCGATGTCTCGCTCTGGTGGACCGACCGAAGCTACAAGAAATCGCGCTACGGGGTCGATTGGCTCAACCGCCTGCAACGCCGCCACGGCGTCGGGCATTGGTGCCTAGTGGTCGATGTGGACGAGTTTCTGGTCTATCCCTTCTGCGACAGCCGGCCTCTGGGCGCCCTGTGCGAGTGGCTCGACGCCTCGGCGATCAAGTCCTTCGGGGCGATGCTGCTCGACATGTACCCCAAGGGTCCGCTCGATGCGCAGCCCTATGCCGAGGGGCAGGACCCGCTCGAAATCGTCTGCTGGTTCGACCCGGCGAATTACACGATTTCGCAGAACCCGACCTATGGCAACCTGTGGATACAGGGCGGCCCGCGCGCGCGCGTCTTCTTCCCCGGGAACCCGGGCCGTGCACCGGCGCTCAACAAGATACCTCTGGTGAAATGGGATGCGCGCTATGTCTACACCTCCTCGACCCACATGCTGCTGCCGCGCGGGCTGAACCGGGTCTATGATGAATGGGGCGGCGAAAAGGCCTCGGGTTGCCTTCTTCATGCCAAGTTTCTCAATACTTTTGCGGATAAATCGGCAGAAGAGCTGAAACGTCGCCAGCATTACGCCGGCGGGCGCGAATACGAGGTCTATGCCGAACGGCTGAAGGCGAATCCCGATCTGTGGTGCAACTGGTCGGAGCGATACATAAACTGGCGCCAGCTCGAGATTCTGGGGCTGATGTCGAAGGGCAACTGGGCATGACGGAGCAACACGGGTGAACCTTGGCCTGATCATGCTGGTGCATACCGCGCTGCATCGCGCGGAACAGGTCGTGCGCTACTGGGCGCGCAACGATTGCCCGGTGGTGATCCATGTGGACCGGCGTGTGCCCAAGGCGCAATATGACCGCCTTGTTGCGGCGCTTGCGCCCCTGCCGCAGGTGCGGTTCTGCCGCCGCCATGCCTGCGACTGGGGGACATGGTCGCTCGTGGCCGCGATGCAGGAGGCGGCAACGCTGATGCTCAGGGATTTCCCCGAAGTCAATCACGTCTACGCGGCCTCCGGCTCCTGCCTGCCCCTGCGCCCGGCCAGCGATCTGAAGGCCTATCTGGCAAAACGTCCGATGACCGATTTCATCGAATCGGTCACCACCGCCGATGTGGCATGGACCGTGGGCGGCATCGATTTCGAGCGGTTCCTCCTGCATTTCCCGTTCTCATGGCGCTCGCAGCGGTTCCTGTTCGACACATGGGTGGCGATCCAGCGCCGGCTGGGCCTGCGGCGGCGCATCCCGCCGGGCATCATGCCGCATCTTGGCTCGCAATGGTGGTGCCTTAGCCGCGCAACGCTGAGCGCGATCCTGCAAGACCCGCGACGGGCAGAATACGAACGCTATTTCCGCCGCGTCTGGATTCCGGACGAATCCTATTTCCAGACGCTCGTGCGCCTGCATTCCGCCCGGATCGAAAGCCGCTCGCTCACCCTCGCGAAGTTCGATTTTCAGGGCAAGCCGCACACTTTCTATGACGACCATCTGCAATTGCTGCGCCGCTCCGACTGCTTCATGGCGCGCAAGATCTGGCCCCGGGCCGACCGGCTTTACGGCCATTTCCTGCTGCGCGAGGGCGGCGAAAAGGGACAGGCGGAGCCGCAGCCGGGCAAGATCGACCGGCTGTTTTCCAAGGCGACGGAGTTGCGCACCCGCGGCCGGCCCGGGCTTTACATGCAAAGCAGGTTTCCGCGGCATGGGTTCGAGAACGGCATCACAGCAGCCCCATTTTCGGTGTTCGAGGGGTTTTCAGAGCTTTTCGAGGATTTCGAAATCTGGCTGGGAAAATACCTCGGCACGCGTGTCCATGGCCATTTGTTCAGCCCGAAGCGCGTAGAATTCGCGGGCGGCGCCGCGGTATTCAACGGCGCGATCAGCGACAGCGCGGCGACACGGGATTACAACCCCGAGCGGTTCCTGACCAACCTGATCTGGGCCACGCGTGGCGAGCGGCAGTGTTTCCAGTTCGGCCCGCGCGACAATCAGGCCATCGCATGGCTCATGGCGCGCGATCCCAACGCACAAATCTCGGTCATCACCGGGGCATGGGCGATCCCGCTCTCCCGCTCCAGCCGCGACTTCGCCGAAATCCGGCGCGAGGCCGCCGCCGCCCAGAAGACCGAGACCGACCATCTGGAAATCCTGCGCCGGCAGGATACCAAGGCCCGGGTCCGGATCTGGAACCTCGCGGAATTCGTCGCCAATCCGATGGAGCCATTGCAGACGATCCTTGATGAGATCGTGCCCGCCCGCCCGCGCCGCCTGACCGAGGCGCCGCGGATGGTCGATCTGGACGGCTTTGCGGACTTTCTGCAAAAGCTGCGCAACGAAGGCATGCAACCGACCCTCATGGGCGATTACCCCCCGCCAGAGCAGCATGCGGCACCTGCGGCGCAGGCGGCGCAAAAGCCCTATCTCGTGCGCTGACAGATGGCCCGGTTCGACCGTTTCATCCTGCTGGCCGAAATGCGCACGGGCTCGAATTTCCTCGAAGCGTCGCTGAATGACTTGCCCGGCCTGCGCTGCTTCGGCGAGGCATTCAACCCGCATTTCATCGGCCATGCCGGCAAATCCGAGATGCTGGGCGTCACCATGGACGAACGCGCCCGCGATCCGCTGTCGCTGCTGGCGCGGATGGGTGAAAAGGCGGCGCTGCCGGGCTTTCGCTTCTTTCACGATCACGACCCGCGCATCCTTGCCCATTGCCTGCCAGACCCGCGCTGCGCCAAGATCGTGCTGACCCGAAACCCGATCGACAGCTATGTCTCGCGCAAGATCGCCGCGGCGACCGGGCAGTGGAAGCTCACCGACATCGCCTATCGCAAGGCCGCCCGGGCCGAGTTCGACGCGGCCGAGTTCGAGGATCATCTGCGCCGGCTGCAGGCCTTCCAGATCGAGATTCTGCGCGGGTTGCAGGTGACGGGGCAGACGGCGTTTTACATCGGATATGACGACATCAACGACACCGAAGTGCTCAACGGGCTGGCTGCGTGGCTGGGGCTGGAAGGCCGGCTGGAGGCACCGTCCGGGGCGCTCAAGCGTCAGAACCCCGAGCCGGTGACCGAGAAGGTCGCCAACCCCGAGGAGATGGAGCGCGCGCTGGCGCGGCTCGACCGGTTCAACCTGTCGGCCACACCGAATTTCGAACCCCGGCGCGGCCCCGCCGTGCCCAGCTTCGTGGCCGCCCGGGGTCTGGGGCTGCTTTACATGCCGGTCAGGGGCGGGCTGGAGGATATTGTGCAGGGCTGGCTGCGGGCCGCGGAGGGTAGTGATCTGCTCGCGGAGTTCACCCAGAAAAGCCTGCGAGAATGGAAGCGCGGCACGCCCGGGCACCGAACTTTCACGGTGGTGCGTCACCCGCTGGCGCGCGCCCATGCAGTGTTTACGCGGTATCTTCTGGGCGGCGGCTATCCGAAGATACGGCAGATCCTTCAGGCCAGCCACGGCTTCGACCTGGCCGGCGGCGATGGCTATGGCGCGGACCGGTTCCATGCCGATTTCCTGCGGTTTCTGGGTTTTTTGAAGGCCAATCTGGCCGGTCAGACCGAGGTGCGCGTCGATCCGGCATGGGCCAGTCAGCAGCGGGTGGTGCAGGGCTTCGCCGCCTTCGCGCTGCCCGATGCGGTGCTGCGCGAAGAGGAGCTGGAGGCGCAACTGGCCACGCTCCTTCCCCCATCAGGTGCCGCCTGTCCCGCCCTGCCCGCCGCCGCGCCCGCGCCTGTCGCGCTGGCCGAGATTTACGACAGGGATCTGGAGGATGCCGCCCGCGCTGCCTATCCGGGCGATTACATGAGCTTCGGCTACGTCCGCTGGCAGCCGTAGACCACTGCGGCCCGGGCCGCGTATGGCTGGCGAGGCGCGCTACGCAGGTCAGTTGGAGAAGGGGTTGACCATGCCGTCATCCCCGCCGGCAAGCTCTTCCTCCCAATAGCCTCGCCCGGTGCGCGGGTCGATCACAACGCGGATCCGCGAGCCAACGGGATGGCTGACCACGTCGAGCATCGGCACCGTGCCCGAGACCCCCACCGCCCCCTGATCGTCGCGCCAGCGCAGCCGGCCCTTGCGCCGGCCGCTGTTGCGGCGCCGGCCCTTGGCGATATGCTCCAGCACCGTCGCCTGCCGGACCTCGCCCAGCTTGAGCGCCCGAAAGAGTGGCCCCGATTTCAGAAAGACCCAGATCACGAGACCCAGCGTCGCCGCGCCCCCGAGCCCGGAAAACCCGGCCATCATCGTGGCGTCGCGCCGGTTGCTGCCGATGTCGTATTCATGAAGCCGCGGGCGCTGCGGGTGATAGCGGATCGGGATGGGCTGGTTGACCGAAACCGAATTGTAATACCGCAAGTTGACACGCACCCGGCGCGAGATCGTCTGACCGGCGCCGACAAACCGGTAAGAGACGTAATACCGCACCTGCCGCCGGCCTTCGCTGTCGGTGGATTCGCGCCGTTCCCGGTTGGTCACCACGCCGGTGGTTGTTACGCCGAACTGCTCCAGTTGCGCGGCGTTGCGCGCCTTCATGCCCGAGACCCCGGCGCAGATCAGTGCAATCGTCAGGGCCACGACCGGCATCCAGAGCCCGGTCTTCTTCACGACCTTGAGCGGGGCGTAATAGATGCTTGCCATGCGCGGCTCCATCGCGGTGACCGAAAGCGCCTAGGATGCAGGATACCTGTCTTTGCCGCTGGCGCAAGAAATCCGGACATTTCGCGACGCCCCCGGCGCGGCACGGGCCGCAATCACTTTCCGGCAAACCCCCGCCCAAGGCGTACCGCGGCGCTTCCGACACCGACGGTTTCGGGCTATGCTGCCCAAAACAACGATAACGTACCACGAGCAGGTGATCCCATGCGCGCAGCGCTTCTGACCTCCGGCCTTGCCCTGGCGCTTTTGCCGGGCTGCCTCGGGGCGAATGCCCCCGAACGCTCGGCCATTCCCGAAACCCGCCCCGCCCACGCCTTGCAGGAGAACGCCCAGGTGACGCGCAGCCCCGGTTTCGAACAATGGCTCGAAGGTTTCCGCCCGCGCGCGCTGGCGCAAGGCGTCACGGCCGGAACGGTCGATCGGACCTTTCGCACCATCCGCTATGACGAGGATGCGATCCGCCGCGACCGGGCGCAGGCCGAATTCACCCGCCCGATCTGGCAATATCTGGATGGCGCGGTGTCCGACACGAGGATCGAGAACGGCCGGCGCGCGCTGCGCGACCACGCCCGGGTGCTGGACGAGATCGAGCGCCGCTATGGCGTGCCGAAAGAGGTGGTCGTGGCGGTCTGGGGGCTCGAAAGCTCCTATGGTTCGGCGCGTGGCAATACCCATGTGCCCAGCGCGCTCGCGACGCTGGCCTATGACGGACGGCGCGGGCAGTTCTTCGAAAGTCAGTTGATCGGCGCGCTGAAGATCATCGAGGCAGGCGACGTGGCGCCCGAAAACATGCTCGGCTCATGGGCCGGGGCGATGGGGCATACCCAGTTCATCCCGACCAGCTATCTGGCCTATGCGGTGGATTTCCGCGGCAACGGCCGGCGCGACATCTGGTCGGACGATCCGACCGACGCGCTGGCCTCGACCGCGGCCTATCTGGCGCGGCACGGCTGGACCACGGGCCAGCCATGGGGCGTGGAGGTGCGCCTGCCCGGCGGTTTCGACACGCGGGCGGCGGCACAGGCGCGCGGCGTGGGGGAATGGCGGGCGATGGGCGTGCAGGCGGTGCCCGGCGCCAGCCTGCCGGCGCAGGGCAATGCCTCGCTGATGTTTCCGGCCGGGGCGCAGGGCCCGGCGCTGCTGACCTTCGGCAATTTCCGCACGATCAAGCGCTACAACAATTCCGATGCCTATGTGATCGCCGTGGGGCATCTGTCGGACAGGCTGCGCGGGGCCGGCCCCTTCGTGACCGCATGGCCGCGCACGGACCGGCCGCTCAACAGCGACGAGCGGATTGAATTGCAGCGCCTTCTGGTCGCGCGCGGCTATGACACCGGCGGCATCGACGGGCGCATCGGCCCGATGACGATCGAGGCGGTGCGCAGCTATCAGGTGGCTGCGGGCCTGACACCCGATGGCTATGTCTCGCTCGATCTGCTGAACAGGCTACGGCGCTGAGGCCCGGCGCCGCTGGCGCCCGTGTCCCTGTCAGGGGCCGGATTCCTTGACCGCCTCCATCGCCACATGGGTGGAGGTGGAGGTGACATAGGGCAGGCTGGACACCTGATCGGCCAGCACCCGCCGATAGCCTGCGATATCGGCGGTGCGCACCTTCAGTAGATAGTCGAAACTGCCTGCGATCAGGTGGCATTGTTCGATCTCGGGCACGGCCCGGACGGCAGCGTTGAAGGCGGCGAGCGCGACCTCGCGCGTGTCTGACAGCTTGACCTCGACAAAGGCGACATGGGCCGCCCCGATCCGCTCCGGATCGATCACCGCGCGATAGCCGAGGATCACGCCGCTGTCTTCCAGCCGCTTGAGCCGGGTCTGGGTCGGCGATTTCGAAAGACCGATCCGGCGGGCGAGTTCGGTGACACTCAGCCGTCCCTCGACCGCGAGTATGCGCAGGATGCCCGAGTCGAAGCGATCAAAACCATCGTAGTCCATTCTGGCCGCCTGTTGCCTTGGAAACGGGAAATCCGGCTGTAAATTACGGGGAATAAGGCGCCATGTCACCTGAATTCCAGCTATACTCCGTGCAATCGGAGGTTTCGCCATGCCCAACACCGTTCCACACCGGCTGAAGTCGCAAATCGCAGAAGGCGCCCTTCGCGACGAGGCCAACACGCTCGCCGGTCTGCGCGCGCAGGCCGGGCTTGACGGACAGACCCGCACCGAGATCGCCGCGCATGGCGCCGCCCTCGTGCGGGCGATCCGAAGCCGCGCGCGCCCGGGGCTGATGGAGGTCTTTCTGGCCGAATACGGCCTGTCCACCGACGAGGGAATCGCGCTGATGTGCCTCGCCGAGGCGCTGCTGCGTGTGCCCGACGCGCCAACCATGGACGCGCTGATCGAGGACAAGATCGCACCATCGGACTGGGGCCGGCATCTGGGGCATTCCTCCTCCAGCCTCGTGAACGCCTCTACCTGGGCGCTGTTGCTCACCGGCAAGGTGCTGGACGATTCGCCGCCCGGGGTGGCGGGACATCTGCGCGGGGCGATCCGGCGGCTGGGCGAGCCGGTGATCCGCACCGCCGTCGGCCGCGCGATGAAGGAGATGGGCCGCCAGTTCGTGTTGGGCGAAACCATCTCCGGCGCCCTGCGCCGGGCCGCGGGAATGGAGGCGAAGGGTTACGCCTATTCCTACGACATGCTGGGCGAGGCCGCGCGCACCGGCGCGGATGCGGCGCGCTATTTCGATGCCTATGCCGATGCCATCCGGGCCATCGGCAAGGCCGCCGGGCGCGGCGACATGCGCGACAATCCGGGTATTTCGGTCAAGCTGTCGGCGCTGCATCCGCGCTATGAGGAGGCGCAGCGCGACCGGGTCATGGCCGAAATCGTGCCGCGCGTCACCGAACTCGCGCGAATGGCGGCCGAGCGCGGTCTGGGCTTCAACATCGACGCAGAAGAGGCCGACAGGCTGGCCCTGTCGCTGGATGTGGTCGAGGCGGTGCTCGGCGATCCGGGCCTTGCCGGCTGGGACGGATTCGGCATCGTGGTGCAGGCCTACGGCCCGCGCGCGGGCGATGTGATTGACTGGTTTCAGTGTCTCGCCGCGCAGCTCGACCGGAGGGTGATGCTGCGGCTGGTCAAGGGCGCCTATTGGGATACCGAGATCAAACGCGCGCAGGTCATGGGGCTTGACGGCTTCCCTGTCTTCACCCGCAAGGCGGCGACCGATGTCAGCTATATCGCCAATGCGCGGCGGTTGCTGGAACATTGCGACCGCATCTATCCGCAATTCGCCACTCACAACGCCCATACCGTGGCAGCGATACTGCACATAGCCCGGGCGCTGGGGCGCGGGCGTGACGATTACGAGTTTCAACGTCTTCACGGCATGGGCGAGGCGCTACACGATCTGGTTCTGGCCGAGGCCAGCACGCGCTGCCGCATCTACGCGCCGGTGGGGGCGCATCGCGACCTGCTGGCCTATCTGGTTCGCCGGCTGCTGGAGAACGGCGCCAATTCCTCCTTCGTCAACCAGATCGTGGACGAAACGGTGGCGCCCGAGACCGTCGCCGCCTGCCCCTTCGCCGCGCTGGAGGCCGAGGGCACGGGGCCGCATCCGGCGATCCGGCCGGGGCCGGATCTCTTTGCGCCAAACCGCCCGAATTCGCGCGGCTGGGATCTGACCTGCGCGCGCGATCTGGCCGAAATCGAGGCCGCCCGCACGCCGTGGCGCGAAAAGAGCTTCGCGGCCGCGCCGATCCTTGCCGGCGACGATGGCAAGGGCGGCAACGAAGCTGCAGTGCAGAACCCCGCCCGCCCCGACGACAGCCCGGGGCGGGTGCGCCCGGCCTCCGCGGCGGATGTCGAAGCCGCCATTGCCGCGGCCGAGCCTTGGGACGCGCCGCCCGAAGAGCGCCGCACCGTCCTCGCCCGCGCCGCCGCGTTATACGAGGAGGATTTCGGCCGCCTCTTTGCCCTGCTCGCGCGCGAGGCCGGCAAGACCCTGCCCGATTGCGTCGGTGAATTGCGGGAGGCGGTGGATTTCCTGCATTTCTACGGGGCAGAGGCTGTGCGGCTGGCGCCGATCCAGCCGCGCGGGGTGATCACCTGCATCTCGCCGTGGAATTTCCCGCTGGCGATCTTCACCGGCCAGATTGCCGGCGCGCTCGCCGCGGGCAATGCGGTGTTGGCCAAGCCCGCGGAACAGACGACGCTGGTGGCCCATCGCGCGGTGGAACTGCTGCACGCAGCCGGCGTGCCGCGCAGCGCGCTGCAATTCCTGCCCGGCGCGGGCGCGGAGGTGGGCGCGGCGCTCAGCGCGGCGCCGGGTGTCGCCGGCGTGGCCTTCACCGGATCGACCGCCACGGCACAGCGGATCCGGGCGGGCATGGCCGCGCATCTGGACCCGGGCGCACCGCTGATCGCGGAGACCGGCGGGCTCAATGCCATGATCGTGGATTCCACCGCGCTGCACGAACAGGCGGTGCGCGACATCATCGCCTCGGCCTTCCAGTCGGCCGGTCAGCGCTGCTCGGCGCTGCGCTGCCTTTATGTGCAACACGAGGTCGCGCCGGCCTTTCGCAAGATGCTCTTCGGCGCGATGGACGAATTGCGCCTGGGCGATCCGTGGCATCTGGCGACCGATGTGGGCCCGGTGATCGACGCGGGCGCGGCCGAGGGCATCCGCGCCCATATCGAGGCCGCGCGGGCAGAGGGTCGCGTGCTCAAGGAACTGCCGCTGCCCGAAGCGGGCCATTTCATCGCGCCCACGGTTATCGAAGTGCCGGGGATCGAGGCGCTGGAGCGCGAGGTTTTCGGCCCGGTGCTGCACCTTACCACCTTTCGCGCAAACCAGATCGACCGTGTGATCGACGCGGTGAACGCCACAGGCAACGGGCTGACCTTCGGGCTGCTCAGCCGGATCGACGACCGGGTGCAACAGGTGGTGGCGCGGCTCGCGGTGGGCAACACCTATGTGAACCGCAACCAGATCGGAGCCGTGGTCGGCAGCCAGCCCTTCGGCGGTGAGGGGCTGTCGGGCACCGGCCCCAAGGCCGGCGGACCGCACTACCTGGCTCGCTTCACCGCCCGCCCCGCGCCCCACCCGGCGCCGATGCCCTGGCCCGGCGCCGCCGATCCGGCC
>SKUV01000074.1 GCA_007129775.1 Paracoccaceae bacterium
CCAGCAATTCGCGCGCGCGGTCGGGGTCATAGGGGATGGCCGGAATGTCGGGGTTGTGGCCGAAGATTCCCTCGGGCGCGAATTGATTCGCGGGCAGGCCCGAACCGAACTGGATCCGCTCTACAATGGCGTCGCGGTTTATGGCCAGGCTCAGCGCCTCGCGCACGCGCGGGTCGCGGAAGGGGTTGCCGACCGCAGGGTCGATCATGACCGTGGTGTCTTCCTTCTGATCGACGCCCATATAGAGCATCCGCGCCGAGGGGGCGGCGATCACGGTCACCCCGTCCATCTCGTCCAGCCGCTCGATATCATTGGGCGGGACGGCATCGACGAAATCGACCTCACCGGCCTGCAAGGACGCGATGCGGCTGGCCGAGGTTTCCAGAAAGCGGATCGTCACCCGCTCGAAATCGGTGACATCGCCCCAGTAGTCGGGGTTGCGCTCCAGCACCAGCCGTTCGCCGGGCGAATACTCGACTTGCCGGAACGGGCCGGTGCCGATGGAGGCGGTGGAGCGGTCGAAATCCGCGCTCTCGGCATCGCCCACATTCTGCGACACGATGTAGATCGTGGACAGGTCCGTGGGCAGGCCGGGTGCGGGTGCGCTTGTGGTGATGACCAGCGTGTGGTCGTCCACGGCCTCGGCCGACTCAATCGCGGCCAGACGCGGGGTGAAGGGCGCGGGGCTGTTGGGCACCTCGGGGATACGGTCGAAGGTGAAGACCACGTCGGCGGCGGTGAAGGGGCTGCCATCGTGGAAGGTGACACCCTCGCGCAGGGTGAAGGTCCAGGTCAGGCGGTCATCCGACACGCTCCATTCGGTGGCCAGCCCCGGCGCGAAGCTGCCATCGGGGGCGATGTGGATCAGCCGGTCATACATGACCGCCGCCAGTTGCTGGTTCTGCCCGGTGGTGGCGAAATGCGGGTCCATCGAGGACGGCGCGGCGGCCAGCCCGGCGGTGATGGATTGCGCGCCCGCCGTTCCCGCCATCAGCGCGGCAATGGCGGTGGCGCCAAGGAATTGCGATAGTCTGGTCATGGTCTTTTCTCTCCCTGTGATGCGCCTGCCACCTTGTGGCAGGCAACGATGCGCCCGTCCGCGACCTGCCGAAGCGCAGGGCGGGTGGCGCGGCATTCCCCGTCTGCCAGCGGGCAGCGGGGGTGAAAGTGGCACCCCGAAGGGGGGTTGAGCGGCGAGGGGATTTCCCCCTTGATCGGCTGGAAGCGGCGCTTGCCGCGCGTGAGCCGCGGCACTTCGGCCAGCAGCGCCTGCGCATAGGGGTGCAGCGGATTGGCGAAAAGCGCCTCGGTCGGCGCGGCCTCGACCACGCGGCCCAGATACATGATCACCACGCGGTCGGCGATATGTTCGACGACGCCCAGATCATGACTGATGAACAGATAGGCCAGCCCCAGTTCGGCGCGCAGGTCCATGAACAGGTTGAGCACCTGCGCCTGCACCGACACATCCAGCGCCGAGACGGATTCGTCGGCCACGATGATTTCGGGCTTCACCGCAAGCGCCCGGGCAATGGCGATCCGCTGGCGCTGCCCGCCCGAGAACTGATGCGGAAAGCGGGTGCGGAAATCCGGGTCGAGGCCGACCTTTTCCAGCATGTCCGCCGCGAAACCGTCCGTATCGCGCGCGCGGATCTGGCCGTGAAAGCGCGGCGCCTCGGAGATGATCCGGTCGATCCGGTGGCGCGGGTTGAGCGAGGACATGGGGTCCTGAAACACCATTTGCACCTTCAGCCGCGCCTGCGCGTCGCGTGTGGCGGGCTTGCCGTGCCACAGAAGCTGCCCGGCACTTGGCGCATGGATGCCCGCCGCCACGCGCCCCAGTGTGGACTTGCCGCAACCGGATTCGCCGACCAGCCCCACCACCTCGCCCGGCTGGATGCTCAACGATACGTCATCGACCGCGTGCACAATGGGCGTGGAGACCTTCGCCCCCAGCCGCCGCGCGATGCGGATGGCCAGATCGGCCTTCTTCTCGAAGCGTTTCGAGACGTTCTGCATTTCCAGAAGCGCGGTCATGCCAGCGCCTCCTCGAACCGTGGCAGATCGGCGGCGCGCCAGCAGCGCACATTGTCCCGCAACGCCTGCGGTTTTTCGCAGCCGTCAGTGCGGAAAGCGCAGCGTGGGGCAAAACGGCAGCCCTCGGGGCGGTTGAGCGCGGGCGGCGCGCCGCCGGGGATCTGCGCCAGCCGCGCGCCGCGCGCGTTGCGCGACGGGACCGAGCCGATCAGCCCGCGCGTATAGGGGTGGCGGGGGGCGTCGATCAGGTCATCGGTGCGTGCCTCCTCGACGATCTCACCCGCATACATCACCGCCACGCGGTCAGCGAACCCCGCCACGACCGACAGGTCATGGGTGATCCAGACCAGCCCCGTGCCCTCTTCCTCCACCAGCCCCTGCATCAGATGCAGGATCTGCGCCTGTATCGTGACATCGAGCGCCGTCGTCGGCTCATCGGCGATGATCAGGTCGGGCTTGTTCAGAAGCGCGATGGCAATGGCGACCCGCTGGCGCATCCCGCCGGAAAACTGGTGCGGATAGCCGCGCATCCGTTCGTCCGGGCTGGGGATGCCCACGCGACCCAGTGTATCCCGCGACAGCGCCCAGGCTTGCGCGCGGGGCATGGCGCGGTGGGCAAGGATCGTTTCCACCATCTGCGTGTCGATGCGCAGGACGGGGTTGAGCGTCATCATCGGGTCCTGAAAGATCATGGCGATGCGCGACCCGCGCAGGCGCCGCATCTCATGCCCCGGCAGCCCCGCAACCTCGCGCCCGTCAAACCGGATGGAACCGCCGACCACCCGCCCCGGTGCGTCGATCAGCCCCATCACCGACAGGCCGGTGACCGATTTGCCCGACCCGCTTTCGCCCACCACGGCCAGCACCTCGCCCCGGTCCACGCCGTAGCTGACCCCGTCCACGGCCTTCACCACGCCCCCGGAGGTGAAGAAATGCGTCTGCAGGTCGGTGATCTGCAACAGGCTCATGTGATGTTCCTCGGGTTCAGCACATCGCGCAGCCGGTCGCCCACCAGATTGATGGCGACGATCAGCAGCAAGAGCGCGATACCGGGAAAGACGCTGATCCAGTATTGCCCCGACAGCACGAACTGAAAGCCGTTGGAGATCAGCAGCCCGAGGCTGGGTTGCGTGGCGGGCAGGCCGACACCAAGGAACGAGAGCGTCGCCTCCAGCGCGATGGCCGAGGCGATTTCCACCGTATAGAGCACCATCAGCGGCGGCAGGCAGTTGGGCAGCAGATGCCCGAACAGGATGCGGATGCGCGACAGGCCAAGCGATTGCGCCGCTTCCACATATTCGCGCCCCCGTTCCGAAAGCGCCGTGGCACGGGCCATGCGCGCGAAGGTCGCCCATTGCACGATGATCAGCGCGACGATGATGTTTTCCAGCCCCCGGCCAAGGATCGCCAGCAGGATCAGCGCGACAAGGATCGGCGGAAAAGACAGGTGCAGGTCCACCAGCCGCATGATCACCGTATCCGTGCGCCCGCCAAAATACGCGGCCACCAGCCCCAGCGTCAGCCCGATCAGCAGGGCCGAGGTGCAGGCGATCACCCCCACCATCAGCGAAATCCGCAAGCCATAGAGGATGGCCGAGAACATGTCCCGCCCCTGCCCGTCGCTGCCCAGCCAGAAGGAGACGCCGCTGAATCCCACCTCGCCCGGCGCAAGGCGGCTGTCCATGATGTTCAGGCTGCGCAGGTCATAAGGGTTCTGCGGCGTGATCCAGGGCGCCAGAGCCGCCGCCAGCACGATCACCAGCAAGAGCGCCAGCCCCAGCAGCGCCAGCGGCGAGCGCGCGAAATCGCGGATGATGCGCGCGGCGGGGCGCTCGGGCGCCTGCGCCTTGGGGGCGATGGGGGGCGCCTCGACCACGCTCATTGCCGCGCCTCGTCCAGCCGGATGCGCGGGTCGATCAGGGAATACAGCAGATCGACCAGCAGGTTGAGGATGATGAAGATCACGACGATCACGATCAGATACGCCACCACCACGGGACGGTCGAGCATCCGGATCGAGTCGATGATCAGCTTGCCCATGCCGGGCCAGGCAAAGATCGTCTCGGTCACCACCGCAAAAGCGATCAGCCCGCCGAAGGACATGCCGACCAGAGTCACAATCGGGATCAGGATGTTGCGCAGCAGATGCACCAGCACGATGCGCGGCTCGGACAATCCCTTGGCGCGGGCGAAGCGGATGAAATCCTGCGCCTGCACCTCGCGCGTGCCGGACCGCGCCAGCCGGATCACCAGCGCCAGATGCCCGATGGCCAGATTGATCGCCGGCAGCGCGATATGGTGCAGCCCGTTGAGCGTGAAGAGCGACGAGCGGATGCCGAAGAATTCGCCCACCTCGCCCCGCCCGGACACCGGAAACCAGCCCAGCATCACCGAAAACACCATGATCAGCATGATCGCCTGCCAGAAATTCGGCACCGAAAAGCCCAGGATGGACCCTGCCATCACCGCCTGACTGCCGGGGCTGCCGTGGCGCAGTCCGGCATAGACCCCCAGCGGAATGCCCAGCACCACGGCGATCACGATGGCGGCAAAGGCCAGTTCCAGCGTGGCGGGCATCCGTTCCAGGATCAGCCCAAGCGCGGGGCGGTTGTAGACGAAGGAATTGCCGAAATCGCCCTGCGCCAGGTTGCCCAGAAAGATGAAATACTGCTCATGAAAGGGCCGGTCGAGCCCAAGCTGCGCGATCAGCCGTACCCGCTCGGCCTGGGTGGCATCCGGGTCGATCAGGATATCCACCGGGTTGCCCACGGCAAATATTCCGGCAAACACCAGAAACGACATGACCAGCGCCAGAAACAGCGCCTGAAGTAGCCGTC